>DATKHW010000122.1:0-11643 GCA_035546275.1 Gemmataceae bacterium | reverse complement strand
GGCTCTGGAGACGTTTGAGCATGTTCGTCGCTTTTGGAGAGGATTCGAGGAGATACGGCGAGTCCTGCGCCCCGACGGCGCCCTCCTTGTCGCTGCGCCGTTCCACTTTCACATTCATGCCTACCCGCACGATTACTGGCGCTTCACGCCGGACGCCTTCAAAATGCTGCTGGAAGACTACCCAAGCAAGATCATCGGCTGGCACGGCCCCATGGGGCGGCCGGCGAACGTCTGGTGCCTCGCCTTCCGGGAGAAACGGCAGCCGATCCAACCGGCTCAGTACGCCCGCTACCAAGAACTGCTGGCCCGCTACGCCGTCATGCCCTTGCCGTGGCTGCGCCGCCTGCGCTATGGCCTGGGCCGCATTCTCTGCGGCCGTCGGGCCTTCGCCCCGTGGCTCGACCGCGAAAAATGCCACAGCGAATGTCTAAATTTGGGCGCACGGTCCAGGGGAACGGCAGGGCTTGTCTCCGCCGTTAGGGCGGAGCCGCGAGCGTTCAAATCACTTCCCTGCATTCAGTCGCTCGCGGCACAGCTCGGCCAGGAGTCGAGCGCGGAAGTTCAGCTGGTCGGTCGCGGGTAAGTTGAAGAACTTGTCCAGGGCTAGGTCGTTGGCGCTTCGCGGCAGCTTCAGCGCCGTCGTTATGTGCGCCTCGGCCTGGGGGATGTTCCCCGCCTCGAGCGCTAGCCAGCCGCGCACCGTTTCGGTGTCCGCTACGAGGCCTTCCCCCACGCTGATAGTGGTCTGGTCCTGCTCCATCAACATCGCTTCACGCAGGTCGTCAACGATGGATTCCGAGGTCAGCACCGGGGCCGTCGCCAGCGAGGCATGGCGCAGAAACAGGTTGGCGGCCAAGCGGGCCGTCATGACCTGTTGCAGCGGCCCCAGGTCCGCCTGCATTTGCTTCTCGATTTCCGCCAACCAATGATCCGCATCCGCATAGTCGCCGTTGGCGGCCGCCGCTTGAACCCGCAGCCACTCATAGGCCGGAAGCCCCACGGCAGGATCAAAACGGAGCTTTTGTCGGAGGTTCTCCTCGTCCTCCTTGAGTTCGCCGGCCACGTCATCTACCTGGCCTGTCTGCATCAAGAGGTTGAACTCTTCCAGCTGCAAGGGCAGCTTGCTCTTGTCGTTGTCGTCGAACGCTATCCAATCGATTTTCTCCAGTTCGTCCAGCGCCAACAGAGGCAATCCCTTTTGCACGGCGAGCTGAACCTTGTCAAGCGGCCGCTTGTTGGCGGTCTGCACCCGCCAGAATTCCGTCTGCTGCTGGACCTCCTTGGCCATCGCATCGGCGCTCTTGCGAAGGGCCGTGACGTCATCTCCTTCTTCCGCAAGGGCGTCCGCCAGCTGCTGCGTGTACTGCGAGGCCAGGTCGTGGTAGCCCGTTTCCGCATATATTTCCCGCGACAGCAGCAGTCCCAGCTTGTTCTTGGGATCGATCTGGAGCGCGCGGCGCAGGGCTGTCTTGATCTGAATCTGGCGCAGCAGCAGAGGATAAGAAGCATTTCCCGGCGGGTAACCGACCATTGCCGTGTCCACGCCGTCGCGCGTCTCGGCCATGAGCAGGAAATAGGCGTGGGCGAGGAACAGATGGGCCTGGGCCTCGTCAGGCTTAAGGGCCAAGGCCCTGCGGGCGGCGCGGATGCCCAAATACAACGACGCCGGCGGCCCGTAATCGAACAGCTTTCGCGCCTGGGCGAGCAGCAGCTCTTCCCCCTCCTTGGGCGGTAGAGAAGGCAGCGGCGGCTGCGGCTGGCTCAGCTGCCAGACTGTCGCCTGGGCCTGGAGAAATGAGAACTGGAAGGGGCCGTAAGGTGAAAAAGCCGCGCCGAAATAGCCGCGTGCGGCGTCGGCCGCCATGCCCCGTTTCAATTCATCCCACCGGCCGTTCCAGTCCTTTTCGTTTCGCTGCCTCCAGACGAGCTGCAGGGACTCAAAACGCAGCCGCTGTATTCCGGCTTCGTCCACTTCGGGAGGTCGCGGCGTTTCCGGCGTCCACAGTACCGCCCACCAAGCGGGCGCCGGGTTGTCATTCGGCGGGGGCGCCGGGACAGCCGCCGCGCCAAATGCTTCCTGCTCCATGGGAACTTGGCAGCGGCTGAACTGGGCCGCCATTTCGTCCTTCTTCGCCGGGTCGCGCCAGCCAAAGACCGCCGCAGGGCCGTCCACGTAAAGCAGCACCCACTCATCCGGCGAGCGCAGCATCGTCCGCAACGGAGACGACTCGCGCAGCGGATACGGCGTGTAGCAGATGAGAAAATGAGCCTCGAAGGAGCGCATGAGGTTGCGCCAGCGCGGATCCGGTTTGCCGAAATCGCCGGCTTTGGCGTCGGAAAGAGATTCGCGGATTTGTCGGTTGTCCCGGATCGTCTGCGCGTCGTAAAGCGACAGCCGCACGGCGTCGAAGCAGCCCAGCTCGTCGGGGCAGTACCACGCCAGGAACGGCAGGGCGGCGGCTGAGTCGTTGAGCCAGCGCACGCCGTGCTCCAACCCGGCATGCTTCTGCCAATACTTGATCCGGTCGGTCACGCGCACCATGGCCGGGTCCGGCTCCATCGTCCAGCCAATGCGACGCCATTGCCAAGGCGGAGGTTGCTGGGCCTGCAACCAGCCTGGCACGGTTGCAAACAGCAGCACCGCGCCGAGCAGGGCCGTCAGGATGCGGCCGGCGACCGCCCACGACCCCGCCCGGCCGACGGTCACGAACAAGGCGGCGATCAACCCATCGACGCCGGCGGCCAGGGCCAGCCCGCGATCGCCGCCGGACCACAGGCCGCCCACGAGCAGCCCCGCCGCGCTCAGCAGGTTAAGGCCGGCTATCAGCCACATGAAGATGCAGAAGCTAAGCGGCAACGGCCGGATTTGCCTCGCTGCGGCCGGCCGCGTCGCCGCCCAATCCAAGAAGTTGAGCGAGGCAATCGGCCCAGCGACGACGGCGAAGAACGGGATCAAACCGGCTCGAAAACAGGCCAGCGCCAGGAAGCCCGTCCACACGATCGCCCGTTCCCAGCTCCATCGGCCGACCCACTGGGCCGCGGCGAAGGAGACCAGACCCAGCAGCAGCAGCGGGAAAAACGCCAGCCCTGCTGCAGTCAGGCCGATTTGAGGGTGGAAATAGAAGCTTTCCAGGGGCGAGCAGAACAGGGCCTCGAACTGTTCGTCGTGAGCCAACACCGGAGCCGAGTCGAACAGACCGAGCGACGAGGGAAGCGCGAACGCGTGATAGTGATGCGGATTGATGAAGCAGGCGGCGATGGAGGCAAGCAGCACCCAGACCAAGGTCCGCTGTTCGCCCGGCGCCCAGCGAGACGACCGCCGGCGGTCGCTTGAGGCCAGCCAGTCCTGGATGGTCTCCCCGAGAAGATACAGAGCCACGGTAATCGGCCCCAGCAGGAACCAGCCGTCGAGATTGACCCACAACAGGCACAGCGGCGGGATCAGCCAGTACGGCAGGTTGGGACGCCGCGCCGGCTTCGCTTCACCGGCCTCGGCCTGGGTGCGCCATCGCCGCGGCAAATGCACGAGCCAGTACGTTAGGCCGAGGAAGAAGAAGGAGATCGCCGTTGGCTGCAGCAGCGCCCGCGGGCTAAGCGTTAAAATCGCCAGGCCGACGCAGCAGACCGGAACCCACAGCGGACGGCCCGGTTCACGGGCTGTGCGGAGCATCAACTCGGCCAGGGCCGCGATCATCAGCGCCTTCAGTACGATTAGAATCGTGTCGCCAAACGGCACTTTGTCGTAGAAGACATAAACGACGATGTCGTAAAGCCAGCTGGTGTTGGCCCAGTAGGCGCCGTGAGTTGTGAAAGCGAAGGGATCGACGCCCAGCATCGGCCGGAGATCGCCGTGCGCGATGATGAGTCGGCCGGCGGCGGCGTGGAGGAGGAAGTCGCTGTTATGGGCCGTGAACAGGGCCCCGAGGAAGGCGAACGCCAACAAGAAGGCGATAAGCAGGCCGTCGAGGAAGCGAATTCGGCCGGCGATCCGGTCCGGCGACGGCGGTTGGCGCGGCGGCGGCAGCGGTTTGACGGCACCGTCCGCTGGCTGGACGGCCGACGATTTCGACGGCGCGGCCGGCTGAACGCCGGTCGGAGCTGCGCTGGCCTGGGGAGTCGAGGAGTTTTCGGCAGACGCCATGAGAACACCGTCCGGTCGTGAAAATGGACAACAAATCATGAATGAGGGAGCCAGTTCAACGGTAAAGGTTTCGCGGGAAAGGGTCAAGGCTGCGGGATTTGCAAGCGATCGGCGCGGCCGTATAATCGCCGGATGGGAGCGGGTCTATCAGACGCAGGGGGGACGATTCATGCAACGCAGCATCGGCGCGGCCGCGGCGGTCCTTGCATTGACCGCGGCCTTAGCGGCGGCGGACGATCCGGCGGATAAAGCGGCCGAGCGCAAAAAAGCCGCCGAGGCCGCCTGGACGGAAACCGGAGTGGGCGATTTTTCCACTCTGGAGACGGATCACCTGCTGATCTACGCACCGAAGGACTTAGAGAAGCGCCTGAAGGAGCTGGGAGCGCTGCTGGAGAAGCAACTTTCCCAGGCGAAATCGGCGCTGGGCTATGACGAAAAAACGGAGCCGCTGCCGGCGAAGGCGGCCGTCTATCTGTTTTCGCAGCGTGAGCAGTTTTCTGCCTTCGTGCGCCGGGTCGACAAGCAGCGGTTGGACTCCGACGACGCCGCCAGTTTCAACGCGGAAGACGACGCTCTGCACGTGGCGGCGGGCCCCGCGCGGCTGAAATCCGACCTGGGTCCGGAGGGCGAAGCCGCCGAGCAGTTGGCCGCGCTGCTCCTGGCGCGCAAAGCCGGTCTCAAGACGATCCTTCCGGGTTGGCTGACAGAGGGCTTCGGCCGTGCAACGTACCATCGGACCGTTGGCGGCTCAAAGGCGGCGGGGGACAAGCGCGAAGCGGCAGCCTGGGCCGCGCGCGGCAGCGCCAAGGACATCTGGAACGGCAACATCGACGCAGAAAAGGCCAGCGCGCTGCAGGGCAGCCTGGCGGAATACTTCGCCTACGGCCCTGGCGCCCCCAAGTTTGCGGACTTTCTCAAGGGATTCGCGCCGGACGACAACACAGCACAGCAAACGACGGAAAAGGCGCTGACCTCGATCGGCCAGAACGCCGACCGCGTTGATCAGTCCTGGAGGGCGTGGGCGTTGACCAAGTAGTCAGCCCAGAACCGCCGCGAGGGCCGCGGCAAGGGCGTCCACGTCGGCGGCGGTGTTGAACGGCCCCGTGCTGACGCGGACCGTCCCATCCTTGTCGGTGTCCTTGACGTAGGTGCCGAGCGCTCGGTGGATGTAGGGAGCGCAGTGCAGGCCCGGCCGCACGGCGATACCGAACTCCGCGTCCAGGAGCGCGCCCAGTTCCAGGGCCGGCAATACCTCGGTCCGGAAGCTCAGCGTGCTGACGCGGCGAGAACAGTCTTTTCCGCCATACACAGCGACGCCGTCCAATTCTTCTAAGAGCCGGCGCAGGCGTGCAATCAGTTCATTCTCCTGGGCATGGATGCGTTCCACACGCTGCTCCTGCACCCACTGGACGCCGGCTGCCAACCCCGACACGCCCAGGACGTTGGGCGTGCCGCCTTCGAGGAAGTACGGCAAATCCGTCGGCTGCGTTTCGCTAGAGGAATCGCCGCCAGTGCCGCCTTCCCGCCAGGCCCGCAGCGCCGCCCGCGGCCCGACGTACAGCGCCCCGGTCCCCGTCGGCCCCATCAGCGACTTGTGGCCCGGAAACGCCAGCAGGTCGATGTTCATGTCCTGCACGTCGATGGGGATCACGCCAGCAGTCTGCGCCGCGTCCACCAGGAACAGCAATTCGCGCTCCCGTACAATGCGGCCTATCTCGCGGACCGGCTGCACCGTGCCGAGGACGTTGCTGGCGTGGGTCAGAGCGACAAGACGAGTGCGCGGCGTGATCGCCCGGCGTACGTGCTCGGGGTCGAGATAGCCTTCGCCGTCGGCCCGGACCTTCGTGACCGTAATGCGACCGACTTTCTCCATGGCCCGGAGCGGCCGGCTGATGCTGTTGTGTTCGAGATCGCTCGTGACGACGTGATCACCGTCGTTGAGGACGCCCTTGAAGGCCATGTTGAGGGAGTCGGTGCAATTGAGAGTGAAGACGAAGCGCTTGGCGCCAGCGCCGTGGAAGAACTGGTTGAGCAGATGCCGGCAGTTGTTGAGCGTATCCTCGGCGTCGCGCGCCATCTTGTGGCCCGCCCGACCGGGGTTGGCGAGGCTGCTGCGCGCGAAGGCGTCGAGGGCCTGGTAGACGGATTCGGGTTTGGGATAACTGGTGGCGGCGTTGTCGAGGTAGATCATGCAATTGTGCCTGCCAGAGTTATTATTGAACACACAAGGACTGTCCACGGTCCCCCTAACAGCTCATAGCTATCAGCTGTTAGCCAAGCTGCCTCATTCCGGCCCAACGCCTCAATGCCCCACGTACTTTGCATACAGCGTCCGCGCCCGCTCCACGTCGCTGGTCCCCTTGATGATGGCCCGACCGTCGGGAAAGACCGTGAACTCGCAGCCCTCCGCCTGGAACTTCAGCAGGAAACGGTTGTAATGCACCTCGCCCAGGCGCTCCAAGTGCCGGGCCATGTCCTCGAAGTTGAGCCGCGACGGCGCCCGGTGCGACACCTGCACGGCGTTGCGGCCGCACAGGCTCGTCGTCTGGGAGCCGTGTTCCCCTTCAAGCCATTCGAACCGCCGGCGCTGGCAGCAGGGGCAATCGACCTTGCCCAGCAGCGGCGCCACCTTGATGCGCCGCTGCTGATTTTCCCACATGTCAAAGTACAGCAGCTCGCGGTTGATCCTGTCGCGCTTGCCGACGAGAATCTTGATCGCCTCGGCCGCCTGGTAGCTGGCGATGACGTTCACCACCGGCCCCAGCACGCCGGCCGTCTCGCAGGTGCCGGCCTCTCCCGGCGCCGGCGCCGCCTCGAAGACGCAGCGCAGACATGGCGTCTCGCCCGGCAGGATCGTCATCGTCTGGCCGTGACTGCCGATGCAGCCGCCGTAGACCCACGGCTTGTTCAGCTTCACCGCGGCGTCGTTAATGAGATAGCGGACCTCGAAATTGTCGCTGCCGTCCAGAATCAAGTCGGCGTCCTGCACCAGTTCCAGGATGTTGGTGCGGTCGATGTCCACCACCACGGGATCGACGTGGACCCCGGAGTTAATGGCGGCCAGCTTGCGTGCAGCGGCTTCCGCCTTGGGCAGTCCCTCCGCCACGTCATGTTCGTCGAAAAGGACCTGCCGTTGCAGGTTGCTCGTTTCGATGAAGTCGCGGTCGATGAGCCGCAGATGGCCGACGCCGGCCCGAACCAATGCGTTGGCCAGCACGGTGCCGAGGGCGCCGCAGCCGCACAAAGTCACGCGCGCGTCCAGCAGCCGCCGCTGGCCGGCCTCAGCGACGCCGTAGAAGCGCATCTGCCGGCTGTACCGCTCCAGGGATTCGTCCATTACTGCGCCCCTTGTCCGACTCCGAATTCCGTGAGGAACTCCTTGAGAAACCGCGCCGTCTGTTTCGGCCACTTCTCGCTCTTAGCGAACGAAGCAAGGCAGGCCATGTCCTCGCGGACCCGCCGCAGCCGCTCGCCGTCGAGGCGCTGCAGGTAGCCGGCGACGTACTCCAGCGCCTCCTCCGCGGCGGCGGGGTTTACGACGGCGTCGTCGGAACCGGACAGGAATACGGCGGAATGGAGGACGGCCAGCAGCAGCGGATCGACGCCCAGCTCGGCGGGGATGAGCGGAAAAACGGCGGCGCCGTCGGGCGCCTCGTCGGGTCGTTCAGCCACCGGCCACCGCGGGGATGATCGCCAGCTCGTCGCCGTCCTTGACCGGCGTGGCGAGGTTATCGAGATATCGGACATCCTCATTGTTGACATAGAGGTTGATGAACGGCCGAACCTTGCCGCTCTGGAAGACGCGTTCCGCGATGGCCGGGTACTTGGCGCTCAGGTCGGCCAGCGCCGCCTGCACCGTGCCGCCGGACACTTCGACCTCGGTCTTGCCCTCGGTGTGCTGCCGCATGGGCGTTGGAATCTGAACCTTGATTGCCATTTCATCTCCTCCAAAACCGCAAACGAGCGATGCGCGGCAAACAAAGAATGAAGAACAGGGAACCCGGAACAGGGAATGAAGTCAGTTCTCGGTTCCCCGTTCCCTGTTCTTCATTCTT
Organism: Gemmataceae bacterium; assembly: GCA_035546275.1. Taxonomy (GTDB): domain Bacteria; phylum Planctomycetota; class Planctomycetia; order Gemmatales; family Gemmataceae; genus UBA4732. Next base: position 3,447 of record DATKHW010000122.1, on the reverse strand, counting down.
CATTTTCTTTTTCTAAGCGGTTCGCTCCGCCCTAGGTGAGAGCCGGTTCGCGGCTTCCCTCGACCAGCGGCTCAAACTCCTCCAGCTTCGGCCCGATCACCGCCGGCTGTTCCAACAAGTCAGCCACGGCGTCCTGCGTCTTCAGGCCGTTGCCCGTGATGCAGACGACGATCTCTTCGTCGCGCGGAATGCGGCCTTGCTCAATCAGCTTCCGCGTGACCGCCAGCGTCACGCCGCCGGCCGTTTCCGCGAATACGCCTTCCGTCCGGCCCAGAAGCGCCATGGCCTCGGCGATTTCCGGGTCGCTCACGTCCTCGGCCCAGCCGCCGGAGTCGCGGATCACCTTGGCCGCGAAGAAGCCGTCGGCTGGGTCGCCGATCGCCAGCGACTTGGCGATCGTGTTCGGCTTGCGCACCGGCTTATGCGCTTCCCAGCCGTTCTTGACCATCGTGCTGATCGGGCTGCAACCGCTCGGCTGGGCGCCGAAAAACTTGCACTTCGGCTCCGCGATGAGGCCTGTCCTGTGCAATTCCCTGAACGCCTTGTCGATCTTGCCGATCAGGCTGCCGCCGGCCATCGGGCAAACCACGTGCTGCGGCGTCCGCCAGCCGAGCTGTTCGGCGATCTCAAAGCCGAACGTCTTGGACCCCTCGGCATAATACGGCCGCAAGTTGATGTTCACGAAGCCCCAGCCGTATTTGAACGCCACCTGGGTACAAAGACGATTGACCTCGTCGTAGGTGCCCTTGACGCCGACGACCTTGGCGCCGTAGACGCTGGTGCCGAGGATCTTGGCCCGTTCCAGGTCGGCTGGGACGAAGATGTAGGCGTCGAGGCCGGCGGCGGCGGCGTTGGCGGCCGTGCTGTTGGCCAGGTTGCCGGTCGAAGCGCAGCCGACCGTGGTGAAGCCGAACTCGCGGGCCTTGCTCAGGGCCACCGCCACGACGCGGTCCTTGAACGACAGCGTCGGATGGTTCACCGCGTCGTTCTTGAGCCAGAGCCGTTCGACGCCCAGCTCGGCGGCGAGGCGATCGGCCTTGACCAGCGGCGTGCCGCCGACCTGCTTGCCGACGGTCGGCTCGCCTTCCAGCGGCAGGAATTCCTGGTAACGCCACATGTTGTTGCAGCGGGATTCGATCTTGCCGCGGTTGACGGCCTCGGCGATCGCATCGTAATCGTAATCGACTTCGAGCGGGCCGAAGTCCTCGGTGCAGAAATTGAGGGGGGAGGCCGGATAGGCCTGGCCGCACATGCGGCACTTCAGACCGCGAACGAACGGAAAAGACACGGAGCATTCCTCCAAACGGCGGACATCCCTATGACGCTCGGAGGCGAATATCGTCCAGAGGAGGAATCCCGCGGTCGGCCCATCAGCCGTCCGAGGAAGAAGAGAAGAAGAGGCGTGCGGGGCACACGATCTTATCTCTCCCGGCCTGGGCCGGGTAGGAGGTAGCACCAGCGTTCCCCTTGCGGAGAACCGGTTGCTGTGGCTTCACAGGGCCCAATCCCTCAGCCACTCTGGATAAGATACCCACCAAGTTGTCAGATTAATCTTAGGAAAGCTCTGCGCATGGAGCAATGGCGTTCCGCGTGATTTTGCGGAATTTCCGCGCAGGCACCCTGCAAAAACCGGCCGCCGTCAATTCTTGTCGCGCAGGTATACGACATCGACGTACATCCGCCAGTTCACCGCCTCGCCATAAATGCCGTAGAAATAACGGACCGATAGGCGGTCGCCGTCCACCTTGCAGTCCCCCTTGATCCACAACAGGTCGTTCTGGTCCAGTATGTACATGTCGCCGCCTTCATCAATCCTGCCCAGCAGCGGCTTGTCGCCGGCCTTGGACCGCACGCCGTCGCCGTCGAAGAAAGAGATGCTTTTCATGAGCTTCGCTTTGTCGCGGAACTCGGCTGGGCCGTCGCCAATTTTGTCGAGATGCCAGCTGCCCTGGTACTTTTCGAGCGCCTTGGTCTTCGCGTCCTTGTCCTTGGGGTCGTCCGCCGCCGCGAGCGGCAATCCGACGACGGCGATCAGCACGGCGAACGTCTTCATGGCGATTCTCCAGGGAACGAACGATTTCGCTGGTTTGAATATACCCCTCGTCCATCCGCCGGACAACGGTTCTGGACGGTCCGGGTGCGCAAACTCTTCCGCGTTTGACGAAAGATCGCCCCCCCGCCGCGCCGACAATAAGCAGGGCGGAATCACCGATCCGACGAACACGGCCCTTCCCCCATGATGGGGAACCCAGACCAGCCGCGGCGAAAAGCGGAGGCTGGGACGGAAGGGAATCCGGCGAAAGCAGGGGGAAGGTATGAAACGGACGACGGGGGCGATGCTTCTGCTGGCCGCCGTGAGCGGCTGCATGTCCACCGAACAGGTGCCCAACACGCAATACATGGGCCACGCGTTCGATCACGGCGGCAGCGTCGGCTGTCTGTCGGGTCAAGCCATGTGCCCGCCGTCCGTGCCTGGCTTCCAGGGGCCGAACGGTGCGCCGGTGGGGCTGGCCGCTCCCTACATGTCAGCGCCGGCCGGCGGCGCCGACATGGCCCGCGCCATGGTGCGGCAGAGCGTGCCGCTGGAATTGGTGCAGCAGGTGCAGCAGGCCGGCTACAATCCCAATGGCGATTCGCATGTGACGCCGGCACAGTTCTGCGCTCCCGGCATGAGCAGCCCGCCGAACCTGATGCCGGCCGGCTTGCAGGGTATGACCGGCGGCCCCGGCCTGCCTCCGATGCAAGCGGGCAATCCGTTCGTTCCAGGCATGGGCGCTCCCGGCGCCGTGGCTGCCGTCGGCGCCTTGACCGGCGCGCCCGGCCCGTACCCGGCCCAGCGCACCGAAGTGCGGTTCACCGGACCAAACGGCATGCGTATCAGCTGGTACGCCCCGACGCCGGAAGGCCGGCCAGGCTTCGGCCAGCAGTATCTCGAAACCCCCGGCCGCTACAACTTCCTCCAGGCAGCCATTTACCGCCTCAAGCTGAGCGACATCCCGAATCGGCCTGGCGTCGAGTTGTATCCGACGCTGGAAGTCGTGCCGGGCAATGCGAAGACGGCGGCGTTCCTTGCCCACAGCGCGGTGCCGGTGACATTCACCGAAGAGGATTTCAACCAGGTGGCGGCGGGCAATTACTTGGTGAAGGTGATCTACTTGCCGGACCCGCAATTCCAGGACCTGGCCACGACAGGTACGGATGAAGTGATCTCGTCGCGTCTGGAGCCGGGCGTCGATCCGATCGCCGAGGCCCATCGTCGCGGCAGCATCCTGCTGGTGGTCCGTCTGGGCAACATCGACCTGGAAGCGCCGAACACGCCGGCGATGGATGCTCCCAGCCAATACGCGCCGCGTCCAATGATGCCTCCAATGCCTGGCATCCCTGGAATGCCTCCGGCTCCTGGCGGCGGCGTGTTACCCCCCCCGATGGGACCGATGGGCCAAGCAG
>DATKHW010000121.1:0-5156 GCA_035546275.1 Gemmataceae bacterium | reverse complement strand
TTGATGACCTTGCCGCCGGGCATCTGAAACAGACTTTCCAGAGTCGTACTGGGGCCGCCAGCCGATCAAGGAGTTCGGCGACTCCTACCGCAACCAGCGCCGCCTCTGCCAGGAGCTGGTGGATTCGCACATCATCCCGGCCGTGGTCCGGCCGCTGGCCCAGACCATCGCCGCCAAGCAGTGAGGCGGGCCATGTCCTCCGTGAAAACCAAAACGCGTCGCCGATTGTACGTCGAGGCCGATCCCGGCGACGGGCCGCCGCCGCTGCGCCTATCTCCGGCCTGGGCGGGGCGAGACATTTCGCTGGAGGATTTTGAGAACGCCGATTACCTGGAAGGGTGGCGGTTTGAATTGATTGACGGGAGGGTGGAAGTGTCCCCGCCGCCGAGTCCGCGTCATGACATCGTGGCCGTATGGATCGCCAAGCGGCTGAATGCGTACAGCGATTCCCGTCCACACGTGATCAATTTCGTCACGCCGAGTTGCCGCGTCTTCGTTCCGAGACGGCAAATGGCGACGTGCCCGCAGCCGGACCTAGCCGCCTACCGAGACTACCCCTCGCGGTGGCCGCCCCAGATGTTCAGCTGGCAAGACGTTCAACCGATCCTGGCCGTTGAGATCATCTCGCCGCGCTACGCGAACAAGGATCTGGTCCGCAATGTGACCCTCTACCGCGAGGCGCCGTCGGTGCGGGAGTACTGGATCTTCGACCCGCGGGACCGTGCGGGTCGTCTGACCCTGCGCGTCTACCGCAAGCGCGGCGCCCGCTCCTGGCAGCGCCCCATCGACGTGCCGTTCGGGGGGACGTATACTACGCCTCTTCTCCCTGGTTTCACGCTGGTCGTGGACCCGACCGCCTGACCGTCCCCGGCGAGAGCATTCCCCATGCCTGTCACCCTGAGTTCTTTCGCCCGCGGCCTGTCCGCGGAAACCGCATTTGACGTGCTGGCTGTGGCCCGCCGCCTCAAGGCGCAGGGCAAGGACGTCATCGAATTGCAGATCGGCGACAGCCCCTTTGCCAGCACGAAAAGCGCCGTCGCCGCCGGCATCCGAGCGATCCAGGACGGCGCCACCCATTACTGCCCGTCGCCCGGCCTGCCGTCGTTCCGCGAGACGATCGCCCGCAACTACCAGCTCGAATTCGGGATCGCCATTGGGCCGGAAAATGTCGTCGTCGCGGCCGGCGCCAAGGTGTTCGAGCAGTTCTTCTGCGAGGCTTTTCTGGACCGCGGCGACTCCGTTTTGGTCTTCACGCCGCACTTCCCCACCTACGGCCCCAACATTGAGCGCCGCGGCGCCCTTGCCGTGTTCAGTCCGCTGCGGCAGGCGAATCACTTCCGGCCGGACCTCGACGACGTGAAGCGCTTCCTGAAGCAGACGCCGCGGCCGCGGGCGATCTTCCTCAATTCGCCGCACAATCCCACCGGCGGCGTGGCGACGGCCGAGGACATGCGCGGCCTGGCCGACCTGGTCCGCGGCCGCGACGTCGCTGTCTTCAGCGACGAGCCGTACTGCCACATGGTTTGGGAGGGCCGGCACGCGACGCCGCTGGCGCAGCCGGGGATGCTGGAACAGACCGTAGCGGCCTACACGTTCAGCAAGTCGTACAGCATGAGCGGCTGGCGGCTCGGCTATGCCATTGCCGACGCACGGATCGCCGAGGCGATGGGCAAGATGATCAACACGTCGCTGTCCTGCACGCCGCCGATCGTGCAGCTGGCCGGCCAGGCGGCGCTGGAATATGACGCGCCCGAGCGCGACGAGGTGATGCAGCGCTTCCGCAAGAAGGTGGAGCTGCTGGCGGCGTATTTGCGACAAATTGAAGGCGTTAAAGTACTGAAGCCGACGGCGACGTTCTACGTCTTCCCCGACGTGTCGGCGATCTGTCGGCGGCTGGGCATTACGTCGCACGGCCTGGCGATGTTTCTTTTGGAGGCGGCGGACGACAAGAAGGGTGTGGCTTGTTTGGGCGGCGAGTGTTTCGGACCGGCGGGGCAGGGGTTTCTGCGCTTCAGCTGCGCGGAGTCGGACGAGCGGTTGCACGAAGGGGTGGCGTTTCTGGCCGAGGCGGCGACGCGGACGGAAGCGGCGGCGAAGTATCTGGGGGCGCATCCGCGATACCGGCTTGGATAGGGTTCCCTATCCCAACCTGCCGGGCTGCTTGGCGACCGGGGCCGCCGTCGAGCTCCTTGGTCTACAGCGCCAGGCCGGCCCGCAGCCAGACCCAGGCTTGCCGGCGCCAGCGGGTGCGTTGATTCTCATCGATTTTTGCGGCATCCTCGCCCTGCTCACAGGGAGCGCGAACCCCGGCGGGGCCGGCAACGCCTCCTGAGGTCAAACCCCGGCCCTGCTAAAGCACACCACGGCAATATCGTCGGTCTGAGGCCGACCGGAACCGTGCCGCTGCACGGCCTCAATGAGACGTTCTCCCGTCTTGGGCGCCGACCAGGGCCCATCCTGGAGGACCGTGCGGATCCCTTTTGGCCGGAACGCGCGACCCTGCGCGTCCTGGGCGTCGGTGACCCCGTCGCTGAAAAGAATCAGGCCGTCCCCCGGCTCCAAGGACACCTGGCAGCTGTTGTACGCATGGCCGTCGTCGATGCCGATCGGCGGCCCCGCGACCTCGAGGGGGACCGCTTCTTCCACGGTCCCCGCGGCGCGGCGGAGCAGCAGCGGCGACGGGTGGCCGGCGTTCACGAGCGCGATCGTGTGGGACCCGTGATCCAGCACCGCGAGGGCCAGCGTCACGAACCGGTCCGCGAGAGCCGCTTTGCTCAAGAGAGCGTTGAGCTTGCTGACGGCGGCCGCCGGCTCCGGTTCGGTCAGCAGGCAGGCCCGCGCCTCGACGCTGAACTGGACCCTGACCAAGGCGGCCGGCACGCCCTTGCCCGCCACGTCGCCGAGCAGCACGGCCAGGCGCTGCTGCGGCAGGGGAATGAAATCGTAGTAGTCCCCGCCGACCTCCTGGGCCGATTTGTAATAAGCGTAGAAATCGTATCCGGGAATGTCGGGCAGGCGGGGCAGCATCGCGAGCTGCACCTTGCCGGCCAGCTCCAGCTCCCGAACGCGAGCCTGATGGAGCAGCGCCTGGCGGTGAAGGCGGGCGTTGCTCAGGGCAATTGACGCCTGGCTGGCGACGCCCAGCAGCAGGTTCAGGTCTTCCGGGGAGAATTTCTTCTTCGGCCCGTCGCCGTCCAGCTGGATGACGCCCAGGGCCTGGCCGTCCTGCGCCCACAGCGGGGCGCACATCAGCAGCGAGCGCATGGGCAGCGCGCGGATGCTCTCGCTGCCGGGGAATTGCTTAGGCAGGTCGTTGCCCAGGATCGCTTGCACGCTGTCCAGGCATTGCTGGACAACGGCGTGGCTGAACGGAGCGCCGGGATGGTCGCCGGCCTGGCGGGTCCGGGAAACATGGGGGATCAGCTGGCCCGTGGTTTCGTCCCGCAGGATGATGAAACCCCGGTCGGCTTGCGGGAAGAGCTCCAGCAGGCTGTCGATGAGGCGGGGCAGGAGGGAGTCGATTTCGAGCGTATGACTGAGGCTGTTGCTGATTTCCAGGATGACGCGGAGGCGGTCGGCCGGCTGGGCTTGCAGGTATTGCACGCTGCTGCTGCGATCGATGGAGTGCTCGACGGAGAACGAGGAGTCCGGCGGCTGGTGGAAGGTGCAGACGAAGTCGCAGATGCGGATGCGGTCGCCGTCGTGCAGCTGGACGCGGCCCGGAAACGGCGTCTTCCGGTCGTTGACGAAGGTGCCTTTGCGGCTCTCTTTCCCCTTGCCGTCGCCGTCTTCAATGCAGTATTTTCCGTCTTCGCGGGAAATCATCGCATGCCACCGGCTGATGCTGGGGACGGGGGCGCTGCCGCCGCCGCGGCGGACCATGACTTGCGTGATGACTATGTGGCAGTCGGCGTCCCGGCCGAGGACGGTCTTGTCGCGGTCCAGCGGGAGACGCAGACCGGGTTCGCCGCCGCTGACGAGAACGAGGTGGGCCATGGCATCCTCTCCGGCAAGAATGGGCGCAGGGCAAGAGAACGGTTGGGGCGATACGGCGGCGGGGCCGCGGGTATGGCGACGACCTCGCGGGACGGTTACTTCTCCTGGGCCTTCTTCAGCAGGGCGTCCACGTCGGCCCATAGCTTCCGGCACGCTTCCCGCTCGTCGGCCGGCAGTTTCGCCAGGGCGTCGGCGTCGCGTACGCCGGCGAGGTCGGCGTCCTCTTTCCAGTGCTGAAGCGCCTGGGCCGCGGCGGCCCGGCCTTGCGGGTTGGCGCCGTTCGCTACGTTGGTCCACAGCACCAGATCGGCTCGCAGCCAGTCAAGCGCCTGGTTGCGCCAGCGGCCGCGCTCCTTTGCGTCGGTTTTCGCAGCGTCCTCGCCCTGCCCGCAGCCGGCCAGCGCGGCGGCGCAGGCGGCGTTATAGCGGGCAGGGGAACGCAGGTCCTTCGCCAGCCCCGGCTCGGCGGTGAAGGCCTCGGCATAGAAGCGCGACGCGGTAGCATGAAGCCGCTTATACCGTTGGCAGAACTCCGCGAAACGCGCCTGCTGCACGGCGTCGGAAGGCTCCGCCTCGCCGCGGAGGATGGCCGGCAATACGACGTCGCGCTCTGCCCGGTCCTCGGCCTCGTGTACCCACTGCGCAGAAGGATAGCCCCAGTTGGGTTTCTGGGAGCCGAGCTTGTGGCCGCGGCGGTAGGCGGTCCGGGACTCGGCGAACCGACCTTGCGCCTGGAAAGCCTGGCCCAAATTGCACCACGCTTCGGCGTAGTCGGGCTGGATTTGGAGGGCCTTGTGGAACTCCGCGATCGCCTCGTCCAACTGGCCCTTGGCGTAGAGGGCATTACCGACGTTGTAGTGGGTTTCGGCGTAGTCGGGGTTGATCTGGATGGCCTTGCGGAGCTCGATGATCGCCTCGTCCAATTGGTGCTTGTCGTGAAGTGCCAGGCCGAGGTTGCTATGGGCAGCGGCGTCATCGGGCTGGATTTGGAGGGCCTTGCGGTACTCCGCGATCGCCTCGTCCAACTGGTGCTTGTCATGGAGGGCGTTGCCGAGCCCGTTGTGGACAGCGGCGTCATCGGGCTGGATTTGGAGGGCCTTGTGGAACTCCGCGATCGCCTCGTCCAACTGGCCCTTGGCGTAGAGGGCGTTGCCGAGGTT
>DATKHW010000120.1:0-4138 GCA_035546275.1 Gemmataceae bacterium | reverse complement strand
CGGGCCCGACCAGGCGACGGGTGCGGGCGGCGACGTGTCCGAGCCGGGCGGCGGCTTGGCGCATCCCATCGTCAATGCAGCGGCCAGCAGTACAAGGAATCGCCGGCGGAAGGGGGGCGTCATGGGGCCGTCTCCAGGTTGCTCGTCTCGTGGGCAGGGTCAAGGACAGGCGGCGTTGATCTTTCTATGGATTGGGGGCAGGCGGCGCCGCACAGGGTCCGACCGCGATGCACGGATCGCCCAGAGCGGCCGCGAGATCGGCCACGGCCTGGCGCACCTCGAAACGGGCGTCGAGATAACCGTCCCTGGCTGTCAGCACTTTGCGTTGCACGTCCAGGATGGCCAGAGCGGTTACGTCCGGCGAACCCTGATTGAACAGGTCCTGCATCTCTTTCAAACTTTTTTGCAGGTCCGGCAGCACGTCGCGCTCATAGGTTTCCACCCAGGCCTGCGCCTGCTTCAGCCGAACCAGCGCCGCCTCCACGTCCTGGCCGATTTCCACGTCCGTCTGGCGCAACTCCAGGACGGCGCGCTCCTTCTCGGCTTCTCGTTGCAGGATGTCGCTGCGGTGCGCATTCAGCACCGGCAGCGGCAGCGCGAACTGCACGCCCAGGTTATGAATCGAGGAATTGTCATATTCATATGTCGGCCCGACGACCGGGTTGCCAAATCGGTTGGCGCGCTCCAGTCGCAGTGCGGCGTCCGCCTCTGCCACGGCGGCTTCGCGGGCATGGCGGTCCGGACGGTTGGCCCGTGCTGTTTCCGCCAAGGCCTCCGCCTCGCCTTCCGGCAGCGGCGGCAGGCACAGATCGCCGTGCAGCGCGAACGACCCGCCAATGACGCCCAGCGCGGAATGCAACTCGCTGGAAGCCGTCGCCAGGGCCGTGCGGCTGGCGCCTAGCTGGGCGCGGGCGTCGTCGATCTCGGTGCGCAAAATGATGAGATCGGACGGCTTCAGCTTCTGCGCCTTCACAAGGTCCTGGGCTTGGTTGAATGTATCTTGATCCAGCTTGATCGTGTCAAGGACATGCTGGTTTTTCTGGTAGCGATAAACTACCGCATCGAAGGCGCGGACCACGCGCACGGCCAGCGAGATTTCCTGAGATGCGATCTCCCAGTCGGCGCGCGATAGGGCCGCCTGGGCCTGCGCCATGCGATGGGCGTGCTGGCCGCGCACTTCCATTTCCAGCGTCACGGTGTTCTCAACCGGCTCCTGGTTCGTGGCGCCCGCGGACACCGGCCAAGCGTAACGGAAGCGACCTTCCCATACGGGATTGAACGGGTACGCGCGGGCCACCATGACGCCGGCCGCGGCGATTCCATGTTCCTGCCGTGCGGCAATGATGCTAGGGTTCTGTGCTAGAGCGGCTCGGACGGCGGCGTCGAGCGTCAGCGGCTGCGGCGCCTGCGGCGCGGTCCCCATTGGGGACAGCGGTTCGGCGGACGCCGTCCACGCCGTCCCGGCGGCAGCGGCGAATGCGCCGAGCCATGCGGTCCAGGCAAGCGCGGCACGGCGGTTACGCGAAAGCGCCATGACCAGTCTATTCCTTTGTCCAAGCGCCGTCGGTCGGCGACGGTATCCCGCAATGGTATCGGCGGAGTTTGCCGGCGGCGTCAACTCTAATTGAGTTTAATGGACGCGAATTGCAATTTCTTGGATTTTCACTCAAGCGGCGCGAAATGCGAAATGCGAGGCGGTCGCGCCGTTGCCCTTGTTCGGGCCGCCCTCTACGCTTCTCTGCAGAGTCGAAATCGGTTCCCCCCCAAGCGCCCCGACGAGCTGCCGCATGTCCCCCACGCGCGACGACCTGGCCGGGCGCTATCTCGACCAGCTTCCCTACACACCGTATCCTGTTCAAGAAAACGCGTTGCTGGCGTGGTTCACCGCCGAGCAGGGCGTCCTCGTCTGTGCCCCGACCGGAACCGGCAAGACACTCATCGCCCAGGCCGCCCTCTTCGAGGCGCTGCACACCGGCAGCGTCGCCTATTACACCACGCCGGTCATCGCGCTGACCGAACAGAAATTCCACGAGATGCAGGAGTCGGCCGTCCGCTGGGGCTTCCACGCCGACGAGGTCGGCCTCGTCACCGGCAATCGCCGCGTCAACCCCGAGGCCCGCATCCTTGTTGTCGTGGCCGAAATCCTGCTGAATCGGCTGCTGAATCCCGAAGCGTTCGACTTCAGCCATGTCTCGGCGGTCGTCATGGACGAGTTCCACAACTTCGCCGACCCCGAGCGCGGCATCGTCTGGGAACTGGCGTTGGGGATGCTGCCGGCTCATGTACGCTTGCTGCTGCTGTCGGCCACGGTCGGCAACGCGCCGGAATTCCTGGCCTGGCTGGAACGGGCCCACGGCCGCAAGCTGGAGTTGGTGGAGGGCAAGGATCGCAAAGTCCCGCTGACCTTCCGCTGGGTTGCCGACGAGTTCCTCGGCGATCAGCTGGTGAGCATGGTCAAGGGCGAAGGGGACGGCCGTACCATCCCGGCCCTGGTGTTCTGCTTCAACCGCGACGAGTGCTGGAGCGTGGCCGAGATGCTCAAGGGCCTCGACTTGTTGCCGCCGGGCGCCAAGGGGCCGCTTAACGACGAGGTGGATAAACTGGAGTGGCCGCAAGGCGTCGGGCCGAAGCTCAAGCAGATGCTGCGCCGCGGCGTCGGCGTGCACCACGCCGGCCTCCTGCCCAAGTACCGCCGCGTCGTCGAGAAGCTGTTCACAAGCAAGCTGCTCACCCTCGTCGTCTGTACGGAGACGCTGGCGGCCGGCATCAACCTGCCGGCCCGGTCGGTCGTGCTGACCTCGCTGGTCAAGGGGCCGCGCGGCAAGGAGCGGCTGGTGGACGCCAGCACGGCCCATCAGATTTTCGGCCGGGCCGGCCGGCCGCAGTTCGACGACCGCGGCTTCGTCTACGCCCTGGCCCATGAGGACGACGTGCGCATCCTGCGCTGGAAGGAGAAGTACGACCGCATCCCCGAGGACACGCGCGATCTGGGCCTGCTCAAAGCGAAAAAAGCTCTCAAAAAGAAGAAACCGACCCGCCGCGACAACGCCGTCTACTGGAGCGAGTCGCAGTACGCTCAGTTGCAGGGCGCCCCGCCGGGCAAGCTCTACAGCAAGGGGCCGCTGCCGTGGCGGCTGCTGGCGTATCTGCTCAAGATTTCGCCCGAGGTGTCGAAGGTCCGTACCGTGCTGCGCAAACGGCTCATGGACGCGCCGCGATTGGCGGCCAGCGAGAAAATCCTCGACCGCATGTTGCTGACGCTGGCGGAGCGCGGCTTCGTAACGCTGGACCCGGCGCCGCCCGTCCCGCCGGTCGCTGACGCTTCCGGCTCGCCGGCTCCCGCTGTCTCGCCGGTCCCCGACAATTATCAAGTCGTTCGGGCGACGCCGAGGGCGGCGCTGGACAAGCTGCTGGTCTTCCGCAGCGTCCATCCGCTGTACGGCGCCTTCCTCATCGGCCAGCTCGGCATCGCCGACCGCAATGAGCGTTTGCAGGCGCTGGAGAGCGTGCTGGAAGTGCCGCGGCCTCTGCTGCGCCACCTCCGCGTGCCGCGACCGGACGAACTGCCGCCGGGGCCGCTGGCGACGACGCGCCTCGACGCCGACCTGATCCGCCGCGGTCTCATCCTCGCCCCCGTGCCGAAGACCGACCACGACGAAGTTGTCGATGAAGAAGAGGAAGAATATCCTCCGACGCTGTCCGACAAGCTGCGGCTGCTCTTCGACGCCTTGCACCCCCAGGTGACAGACGTCAACACCCAATCGGTGTGGGCGGCCGGCGAGCTGTTGCGCTACAACGGCAACTTCAACCTCTACGTCCGCACGCGCGACCTGGTGAAGCAAGAGGGCATCGTGTTTCGCCATCTGCTGCGGCTAATCCTGCTGCTGGGCGAATTTGTTCAGATAACGCCGCCGGAAACCGACGCCGCAGCATGGCAGGCCGAACTGCGTGAACTGGCGGATCGGCTGACGGCGAGCTGCCGCGACGTCGATCCGGCCAGCACCGACCTGATGATCGAGCAGGCCCACGCCGCGGACGTGGTGGAGGGCGAAACCGCGGCGCAAACGGCCATCGAGACGGCGCCGCCGGCGGCGCCGGAGGACAAACCGGCCTTCGACGCCGGCGTCTTCGAGTGACC
>DATKHW010000119.1:0-26738 GCA_035546275.1 Gemmataceae bacterium | reverse complement strand
GGCCAAGGGCCACCTGACCGCCGGGGCCAAGAAGGTCATCATCTCCGCCCCGGCGAAGGGCGAGGACATCACCATCGTCATGGGCGTCAACCACGAGAAATACGATCACAATAAGCACAATATCATTTCCAACGCCAGCTGCACGACGAATTGCCTTGTGCCGGTCGTCCACGTCCTCCTCAAGGAAGGCTTCGGCCTCGAAGAGGGCCTGATGACGACGATCCACAGCTACACCGCGACGCAGAAGACCGTGGACGGTCCCTCGAAGAAGGACTGGAAGGGCGGCCGAGCCGCGGCGGCGAACATCATTCCTAGCAGCACGGGGGCGGCCAAGGCAGCGGCGCTGGCCATCCCGGAGGTGAAGGGCAAACTGACCGGCATGTCCTTCCGCGTGCCGACGCCGACGGTGTCGGTGGTCGATCTGACGGTGCGGACCGTGAAGGAGACGACCTACAAGGACATTTGCGCGGCCATGAAGCGGGCCAGCGAGACGTACCTCAAACATGTGCTGGCATACACCGGCGACGAAGTGGTGTCGTCCGATTTCATCCACGACGCCCACTCGAGCATCTTCGACGCCGGCAGCGGCATCGAGCTAAACAGCCGATTCTTCAAGCTGGTCAGCTGGTACGACAATGAATGGGGTTATTCGAATCGGTGCGTGGACCTGCTGCGCTACATGGTCGGCAAGGGATAAGAAGAATCTCACGCAAAGACGCAAAGGCGTAGGGGCGGGGTAATCCCGCCCCTACTTCGCGCCTTTGCGTCTTTGCGTGAGATGGACAGGAGCCATTGCCATGAAGAAGACGCTGAAGGACCTGCCAAAGGACCTGCACGGCAAGCGCGTGCTGGTGCGCGTCGATTTCAACGTGCCGCTCGACAAGGCCGGCGACGTCACCAACGACCGCCGCATCCGGGCTGCTGTGCCGACGCTGAAATCGCTGCTCGACCGCGGCGCCGCGCTGATCGTCATGAGCCATCTCGGCCGGCCGACCGGCGATCCGAAGACGGATGCGCCTTTCAAGATGGATAAAGTCGCCGCCCGGCTAGGGGAGCTGCTCGACCGGGTGGTGCGCAAGGTGGACGAGGTCGTCGGGCCCACCGTGACGGGGGCGGCTCGGTCGATGATGCCAGGCGAGGTGCTGGTGCTGGAAAACCTGCGCTTCCACCCGGGCGAGCAGGCGAAGGACAAGGCGCTTGGCGCGGAGCTGGCGAAACTGGGCGACGCCTATGTCAACGACGCCTTCGGCACCTGCCACCGCAAGGACGCGTCGATGCTGGCGCTGCCGGCCGCCATGAAGGGCAGGCCGCGAGTCGTCGGAGCGCTGGTGGCGAAGGAATTGGACATTTTGGATCGCCTGCTGAGCAATCCACCGCGGCCGCTGCTGGGCATCCTGGGCGGGGGCAAGGTGTCGGACAAGATCCTCTTCATCAAGAGTCTGCTGTCGCGCGTCGACAAGGTGCTGATCGGCGGAGCGATGACGTACACATTCCTCAAGGCGCAGGGCAAGAACGTCGGCGGATCGCGGTTGGAGGCCGACAAGCTCGACGTGGCCCGCGAACTGCTGGATTTGGGCAAGGGCAAGATGATGCTGCCGGTCGATCACCTGGTCGTCGAGAAGATCGACGCCCCGCACACGGCCCGCGTTGTGGAAGGCGAGATTCCCGACGGCTGGATCGGCGTCGATATCGGTCCGAAGACGATCGCTCCATACGTCGATGAAGTGCGCAAGGCCGCGACGGTCGTTTGGAACGGCCCGCTGGGCAAGTTCGAGGATGAGCCGTACAGCAAAGGGACGCGAGCCGTGGCAGACGCGCTGGCGGCGTCGAAGGGCGTGACGATCATCGGCGGCGGCGAAACGGCGGAGGCGGTGGAAGAGTTCGGGTTGGCGGACAAGATGACGCACGTCTCGACGGGCGGCGGGGCGTTCCTGGAATACGTGCAGGGCACGCCGTTCCCGGCGCTGGCGGAGATTGATGACAGGTAATCTCAAGGATTTGGGAGGGGCGAGGGTATGCGTTCTGGCTCCTGGCATAGCGGGCCACCACTTGCGAACGGCGGTGCGGAAGGGCCGGGCTTGAAGCGGTCCCAGTCGATGCCTGGAGCGAATGGCAACATGAGAGTGTCCGCCACCAGACTGAACGGCATGTCCGCCAGCCAACCGATGCTGTAGATAAGACCGAACGGGCGTCCTTCGCGCGCGGACTGGCCCCCGACTGCGACCATTTGCGCGTCATTGCAGACGCCGCCATAGGGTGTTTGCGACATGTTCAGCAAGGTCCCGCAGCCGCTCAACGCAGCCAAGGCCGCTGCCGCCAGGAACGCCACGGTGAATCGTCTCGCCATTAGCTCCCCTTTGCCCCGTGGAATGAGAGGGGATATCCTATAGGCTGCGCTGACTAAGGCGTCAAGCGATTCCGCGAGTCGGCGCCAACGCTTTACTCAACCGCTTCAATCCTTCTTCACTAGACACTTCTGGTTCATATCCCAAGTCGCGCCGCGCTGCCGTCAAGTTGAACCAGTGCGCCGTTGTCAATTCGCGCGCTACGAACCGCGTCATCGGCGGCTCGTCCCGCCGCCGCAGCATGGTATACGCCGTCTCCATCAGCCATCCGGCCGTGTACGCCAGCCACACCGGAATGGTGCGAGTCACCGGCGGGACGCCGCAGGCCGCCAGAATGCCATTTACCAGATCCCACAAGGGAATCGGCTCGCCGTTGGCGATGAAATACGCCTTGCCCGCAACCGGCGACCCCGGCGCCAGGCGGTCCGCGGCGTGGATATGGGCGTCGGCGGCGTTGTCGATGTAGGTTGCGTCGATGCGCTTGTTTGTTCGACCGATGCGCCGCAGCTTGCCGGCCCGGCCGCGCTCCAGGATGCGCGGCGTGAGCTGGTTGTCGCCGGGACCCCAGATCAGGTGCGGCCGCAACGCGACCGTCGCCAGTTTGGAGTCGTTCGCCGCCAGCACCAGACGCTCGGCCTCTGCCTTCGTCTTCGCATAAGCCGCCTCGTAATGATCCGGGTAGGGAATGGATTCGTCCACGCCCTCCATGTCGCGGCCGTTGAAGACCACGCTCGGCGAGCTGGTGAAAACAAGCCGGCGGACGCTGTGCTTGCGGCAGGCGGAGAGGACGTTTTGCGTGCCGACGACGTTGGCCCGGTGGTATTCGACGTAGGGGCCCCAGACGCCCGCCTTTGCCGCGACATGGAACACGATATCGCGGCCGGCGACCGCTGCGTCCACGGCGACGGCGTCGGCCACGTCGCCCAGGGATTGCTCGACGCCGAGCGCCTCCAGCGCCGGATGCCAGGAGCGGGAGAAGCTGGCTGCCTCATCGCCGCGGGCCGCGAGCCGCCGCACGATCGCGCCGCCGAGGAAGCCGCCGCCGCCGGTGACGAGGGCGTTCATGACAACTTCTTCCCCGCCCACGCCGCCAGTTTCTCGCGGAAAATCTTGGCGTTGTGCCGGATGTCCACCGGAAAATTCTTGTGAAAGAGGATCGTCTTAATCGCTTTGGTGTGCGGCCGGGCCGCGCCGAGCGCCAGCAATTCTTCTCGCAGCGTCGCACGAGGAACGGCGATGTCCTTCTCCGGTTCCACGCACAGCACTGGCTCCGTCAATCCATTCCGCGCTACACCGACCAGGGCCGTCCGATAGACCGCCTTGTGCGCGTTGAACACGCCTTCGCAGGAAACGGTGTAATACGTCCGTTCTGGCGTCACAACGCGCTGCGATTTGCGGCCGCAGAACCAAACGCGACCCTTATCATCCATATATCCCAAATCGCCCATGCGATGCCAGAATCCGCCGTCGGGATCGGCGATCTTCGCCAGCTCCGTCGAGGCCGGCCGGTTGAAGTAGGACCTCGTTACAACGGGGCCGCGCACGACGATCTCGCCGATCTCGCCGGCCGCGGCTTCCAGGCCGTTTTCCCATTTCCCGACTGGCGCGTCGCTAATGCGGATGATGCGGACCCGCATTCGCTCCACCGGTCGGCCGATGCAGACGCCGTCGCCATCCGCCGTCCGCGCTCGCGTCTCGCCCAGAATCTCGTCGCTGCCGATCGAACAGACCGGCAGCGCCTCCGTGGCGCCGTAGGGCGTATGCACCTGCACGCCGTCGGCCAAAAGCGACTGGAAACGCTCCACGGCCGACGCCGCCACCGGCGCCCCGGCCGACACCACGCGCCGCAAGGAGGGCAGCCGAATTCCGTGGATCATGCCATAGCGACCGACCCGCTGAATGAGCGACGGCGAGCCAAACAGGTTCGTTACGCCGAATTCGTGGATCGCTGCGATGATTTTGCGTGGATCGACGTGGGCCGGTTTCGTCGGGTCCATCTGCGGCAAGACGGCGGTTATTCCCAAGGCAGGTCCGAATAATCCGAAGAGAGGGAAGGTCGGCAGATCCACCTCGCCCGGCTGAATGCCGTAGAGCCGGCGCAGCTGGTCCACCTGGGAGTTGAAGATTTCATGCGTGTAAATGACGCCCTTGGCGACGCCGGTGCTGCCGCTGGTGAAGAGCACGGCGGCGGTCTCGTCGGGCTTCGGCTCGGCCATCGGGAAAGGCCGCCGGCCGCCCTGTTCGCGGACTTGCCGCAGCGTGCAGCCGCGCCAACCGAAGCGCGGACCGACGGTCACGCAACTGCGGATGCTGTCGCGGCTCCAGCGGAAAACCGTCCGAGCCAGCTGGGCTTCCGGCACGCCGATGAACGCCTCCGGCTCGACCTCACGCAGGCAAACGCCGAGGTTCTTGGCGCCCATGCCGGGATCGACGCCCACCACCACCGCGCCCGCCTTGAACAGGGCGAACGCCAGGGCGTACATTTCCAGGCTCGGCGGCACCATAAGGACGGTGCGAACGCCCCGGCCGATGCCGACGCGCTCCAAGCCTGAAGCGATGCGGTCGCTTTCCTGGTCCAGCTCGCGGAATGTGAAATGACGGTAGCGCAATCGGCCAAAGCGGTCACGGCCGCGGGGCTGCACGATGGCCAACGTCTGCGGCCGATCCGCCGCCATGGCCGGAAGGTGGGCCGCGATGTTTCCGGATTGTGGCGTGGTCATGGTCGTCGTTGCGGGGAGCAGAATGCGGTTGACGCTCTGAGCGATACCATAGGGAATCGCAATTGGTTGGCGAGCGGGGGGCGTCAGCCCCCTGACTTGTTGCGGAATCAGGGGGCTGACGCCCCCCGCTCGCCGGTCAGCAAATCCTCCACGCCCTGCGGCCACACGTCGCGCGGCTCATAACCGACGCGCTGCTTCGCCGGCCCGTCGTCGTAAACCAGCTGCCGCAAGGGCCGGCTGCAGGCGTAGACGACGGCGAAGCGAAAATCGGCCGGCGCCTCGACGGCCTGCGCGAAGAAACGGCCGGCGTCGCCCGGACTGAGATAAACATCCGGTCCCCAGTCGGTGGCGGCCAATTCTTGGGCGTGTTCGCGCGTCCGCGGCACCCAGCCCAGCCGGGCCGCGATCACGCTGACGCCGTGCGCTTCGGCATAAGCCCGGCCGGCCGCCTCCTGGAACACCTTGGTCGCCGCATACCAGCCGCGCGGCGTCGGCGGCACGTCGGCGGTGATAGGGATCGGGCCGGTGAAGCGCTGATGCCAGACCACTTGCCCGCTGCTGGCCAGGACCAGCCGCCGCACTCCGGCCAGCCGCGCCGCCTCCAAAATGTGATAAACCCCAACGATGTTGTTTGGCAGCAGCTTGGTGAAGAAATCGTCGTCGTCCGGCGTGGCCGCGAGATGAACGATCGCCGCGATCCCCTCGGCGGCTTGGCGCACTTCCTCGGCGCCCGTGATGCTTGCTGCAATGGATTCGTCAGCGCTGGGCGTCGGCGCCAAGTCGAGGCCACGGACGAAATGGCCGCGCGCCTTCAATTCGGCGACGACGGCCCGGCCGATGCGGCCGGCCGAGCCGGTGACCAGGACCTTGAGGGATTCGGCCAAGTGCATTGCCTCCTGCTGCACCGTCAGGGAATCGAGGTGTCGCCGTTTCGTCCGTTCACCCGGTGCAGCGGATCGCCGCTTGGCGGGCGCTCCGCCGACTCGCCCTCGTCGCGCCGGGGGAGCAGAACGACCAGCAGAATGACGGCCAGCAGGACGCCCGCCGCGGTGAAGACGCCGATCAGGATTTGTGGGAACGTCAGCATGAGCCGTCACCCTTCGCTGTAAACCGTCTGAATCAGCCCTTGAATGTAGCCGAAGGCAAAGTCGAAGGCCTGGGCGGCGCCTGTGTCGCCGTCGATGCCCGGGGCGTGGTCGGGCATAACCATGCCGTCGTAGCCCGCCTCCTTGTAGACGCGCAGCGCCCGCAGCATGTCCACGTCGCCGTCGTCGGGAAACGTCTCCTCGAACTTGCCGCGGCCGCCGCGGATGTTGCGGAAGTGGACGTTGAAGACTTTTCCTGTCTTGCAAAATTGGCTGATCACGTCGTAGATTTCCTTGCCGGGGTCGTCCAGCATCTCGGCGACCGTGCCCTGGCAGAAGTTCAGTCCGTGGTACGGACTCGGCGCCGTTTCGATGAAGCGCTTGAGGCCCTCGACGGAGCCGAGCACGCGATGGACGCCGCGATAGCTCTTGCCGGGCGGCAGGGCGGGGTCGTGGGGATGGCAGCAAAGCCGCACCTTGCTCTCCTCCGCGACCGGCACGACGCGCTTGAGAAAGTACGTAATCCGATCCCACATCTCCTCGTCGTTCGCCGGGGCGCCGTCCAGCGGCGGGGCGTCCTTGAGCTTGTCGAAGTCGAAGCTCTTGTAAGCGGCGCCGCCGCGGCCGGGCGCTGTGCCGGTACGCAAAACCCCCAGCAGAGTGAAATTATACTTGACGGCGGGAATGCCGACCTTGCCCGCGCTGCGGATCGTCGTGCAAATGTCGTCGATCTCCCGGTCGCGCTCGGGGCTTTTGCCGAGAAGGATGTTGGGGTTCTCCGCCCCGGTGACGAGCGAGCTGCTCATCGGCAGCGGAACCATGTCGAGATGGGCGCCGGCCTTTTCGACGCGATCGCGGAGTTTCGACAGAGAATCGACGGACCAGGCGTCGTCGAGCTTGCGCGAGGGGAGGGCGCTGCAGATGTGCTGCACGCCGAGGGCGGCGAGGACCTTCAGGTCGGCGTCGGAGGAATGGCCCTGATGGCCGACCTTCATGCGGGGCTTCTTCTCGGGCTTCGGCGGCTCGTCGGCGCGGGCGGTGAGGACGGCGGCGCCGGCCGCCGCGGTGGTCAGGAAGGTTCGGCGGTCCATAATGTCCCCGAAATGTCGTCTCGGTGAACGGCGCCGGTGGCTAGTGTAGCGAATTTCCGCCGCGGCGGGTTAGCGCGGAACCACATACGTCCCCGCCAGCCAGTCATGCGGACCCTGGCGCGGGAAGCAAATCGCCAGCGCTAGATAAAGCGGCAATAGTCCCAGCGCCGCCCACCACGTCACCGACGAGGCCGTGAGCAGCGCGGCCGATTCGTCGCCGGGCCAGCGCGCCCAGTGCACCCAGTTCAGCACAACCGCCGCCAACGAGAGGCCCAGAATCGGCGTCCAGAACAGCAAGGCGCGCCAGGCGCATTGCAGGCGCGTGGCCGGCCGTCCGTCGCTGCGCATCAGACCCAGGCCCATCAGTTGCAAGCCCAGACCGCCGCGGAACGCCAAAGCCCAGACCACCCAGATCGCCGGCCAAAGCAAGATACAAATGATTTGGACAAGGGCCATCATTCGGGTTACTGCCCCGACCATCGGCCTGTCGATCGCCGTCTCGCCGGCCGCCCACTGCCGCACTTGCTCTGGTTCGCCAACGCCCGGCAACAACGGGAATTGTGCATATTGAATATCGTCATTGACCTGTTTTCTCTGGGCCGCTTCCATCTGTTCGTCGTAGACCGTAATGATGCTGCGTGACGGTTCGTTCATCGAGCGCACCATACTGTCGCGCTCGGACCGCGCGCGCTCGATGATGCGGTTCAGGTCGTCGTCGAGCCGCGCGTCTTCCTGCGCTTGGCGCAGGGCGGCGAGCCGCAGGCCAAGGTCCGGATTCAGCGATGCGGCGGCGTCCTCGGCGATCACGCCGTGCAATCGCTTCTGCAGCTCCTGGCGTTCGGCGACCTTTTGGGAAAGCAGGAACGGCGTACTAAGAAATAGCGCGCCCGCCATGCCCAAGCTGCCGAACAGGCCGAATGCTAGCAGCAGGCTCAGAACGATGCCATGGGCGAAGCGGCGCGACCGCGTGGTCTGCGCCGGCCGATCGGCGACGGCCGCCAGGTCGGCGCGGAATGCGCGCAGATCTCGGTACGGCGGCTCGTGCCAGGGTGGGCCGATGCCAAGAAGTCGGTCGAGCAGCCGGGCGGCGTAGAGCGGCAGCGGCGCGCGGATGCTCGTCGGTCGGGCGCCGGCTGCGCGCGGGCGTCCCTCCAGAGTCAGCACCGCCGCCTGTCGGAGCAGCCCCAGCGGCGACGCCCCCCCTGCGGCAGCGGGCGCGGGAGCGACTTCCAGCAGCTGCACTTTACCGTCAGCGTGAACCCAAACTTGATCGGTGGTCAGTGTCGGCGGCAGCGTGCCGTCCGCCCCGGCCAATTCCAGTTCCTCGGCCAGCTGGGCCAAAAGCAAACGCGCCTCCGCCCAGGTCAACGGCATGTCCGCCGCGGCGTCGGCCAAGGGAACGCCCGTCGGCGCAAGGAAAGCGTCCCACTGGTGCGGCCCGTCGCGTCCGCCAGCCAGCCAGCGCTGCCGAGCGGTGCGGCTGACGGCATGGCGCGTCGGGCTGAAGGGCGGTGCGTCGGCCGGCCGCAGCCAAATCCAGGCGCGACGACCGAGGGCTGCATCCCGCCCAATCAGCAACGTCCCCATCGCGGCGCCGGGCAGCGCACCCATCACCTCAAAGGGGCCGAGTCGCTCCGGCATGCCCTCGGGGCGCGACGATTCCATCTGACGGTCGTGCAGAGTTCGCCGCCGGCGGCTCGGCGGGTCAGGCAGGCGGATCACGCG
Source organism: Gemmataceae bacterium (assembly GCA_035546275.1). GTDB lineage: Bacteria > Planctomycetota > Planctomycetia > Gemmatales > Gemmataceae > UBA4732. Next base: position 17,772 of record DATKHW010000119.1, on the reverse strand, counting down.
CGTGCCGCTCAGCCATTCGTGCAGACCGCGGAAGCCGTTGCGTGTGCGCATGGGACAAAGCAGCAGGCCGACGCCCGCCGCAGTGCCAAGCACCAGTGTCAGGCTGACAAAACAGCTCTGGATAATGTTTGCATCCGGCGACTCCGCAGGGCTGACCTGGATAATGGCCTGCGATCCCAGGTAGCCCAAGCACAAGAAGATATACGTTAAGACCGTTCGGATCACGCTTCGGATCAGCGTGGGCCGGCGATTGGCGTCCGCCCTGCCCACGCGCAGCCGCAGGCAGAACTTGCCGACGGCGCATCCCCAAATGGCCTCGGGCACGGCGAAATACAGGAGCCATGGCGCCACGTCCTGGACGTGCTGCACCGCCGCTCGCCCCAGCGGCGCCATGCCTACCAGGAGGCGATCCACCCGACAGAGGCCGAGGATGAAGCTGAGGAGAATGCCCGCGATCCAGAGCAGAACCGCGTCGATCAAGTAGGCGGCGAAGCGCGGCCCCAGCCCGCCGATCACCACGGAGAGGCGGCCTGGCACGAACGGCAGCAGCGCGCTTCGGAACTCGTCCAGGTCGCGCCACCGTTTGGCCGGGTCGCGCTCCAGGCCGCGCAGCACGGCCTGGTCCAGCGCCTCCGGCAGCTCGCGCCGCCGCGACCGCATCGGCGGCGCCGGGTCGCAGACGATCCGCGCCAGCGTCGCCGCCGGGTCGCCGCCCTGAAACGGCGCCTTGCCGGTCAGCAAGCAATACAACGTCGCCGCCGTGGAATAGACGTCGGAACGCGGCCCGACCGCATCGCCCTTGATCTGCTCCGGCGACGCGAACAGCGGCGTGCCAATGAACGTGCCGGTCCGCGTCAGCGCGCTGGAGGCTGCCAGCGACTTGGACAGGCCGAAGTCGCCGACCTTGACGCGGCCCTCCGCGTCCACAAAGCAATTGGACGGCTTGACGTCGCGGTGGACGACGCCGAGGCGGTGGGCCTCCTGCAAACCTTCGATCACATCCAGGATTTTGCCAATCGCCTTGTCAATGGGCAGCGGTCCTTCCCGGTCCACCAGGTCTTGCAGCGTGGTCCCGGGCATCAGTTCCATGACGATGTAAGGGCGGCCGCCGGACTCGTCGGCGGTCAGGACGAAGACGCACCGGGGGTGGGACACGCCGCTGGCCAGCCGTCCTTCGCGGCGGAAGCGTTCGACGGCGGCGGGGGAAGCGGCGAAGGCGGCGGAGATGAGCTTGAGGGCGACGCGCCGCCCGCCGGCGTCCTCGGCTTCGTAGACGCGGCCCATGCCGCCTTCGCCGATGGGCCGCAGCAGACGATAACCGCCGATTTCGGAGGGATCGGCGCCGTCGTCGTCGGTAGCCGCAGGGGACGTGTCGCAGCCGACCGTGGTGGCTTCCGCGGCCGGCGGCAGGGACTTGCCGCAATAGGCGCAAAAGGCCGGCCGCCGACCGGAGAATTGCAAGTCCTGCTGGCAGTGGGGACAGGTGAGTTGCATGCAGCGCTCCGGCCCGGCCGCGCGGGGACAGCCGTCGTCGTCCCACGGTTGCGGGTTTGGAACCACTATACACAGGCGCCGCCCGGAATCGCAACGGCGCCGCCGCGTCCCATCGCCTAGGCTGCACGCCGCCGAAATCCGGCGAAACGGCCGTCCTAACTTCCGGCGCGGGCGCAAGTTGAGTTTGTCCTCGCAAACCCCTTTGTCTTTCGCTGGCCGGGGTCATACACTCCGTAACAGCCGGCTGCGCAGGGACGCTGGCGCCGGGTCCGCGTCCCCTCCGGCGGCGTGCTCGCAGATCATGCCGCGGCGGGGCCGGGCGAACCGGGCTGGGACGGCCGACGTGCGTTGACGCAGTCTCCCCATTTCCAACCAACGAGGTGCGAAAGTGGGCGCCGCTCTGCTTGTCGAATACTACCAACGGATGCCGACTCGCCGCGCCAAGGACGACGCCGAAACCTGGCGAAAACGTCAGGAGGAAGGCCGGCAGAAATTCCTCAACCTCGCCCGCGCTCGCTACACGGAGGGAACGCTGCTGCGACTCCTGGAGAACCAGGACCTGCGGGCGCGGCGGGCCGCTCTGGCGGCCCTCTGCAAGATCGGCACGATGGAGGCCAGCGAGGCGACGGCCGCCCGTCTGCAGGACGAGGACGCCGAGGTACGGCAACTCGCGGCCGATGCGCTGTGGGGCCTTTGGTTCCGCGGCGACACGGAGGAGAACAATCAAGAGCTGCAAAGGCTGGTGCGCGTGCGCGACCGCGACAAGGCGCTGACGGGGCTCGATCAGCTTATCGGTCGCGCCCCGCAATTCGCTGAAGCCTACAATCAGCGAGCCGTCCTGTTTTTCCGCCTCAAACAGTACGACCGTTCCATCGCCGACTGTGAAAAAGCGGTGCAGCTCAATCCGCACCATTTCGGCGCCCTCGCCGGCATGGCCCAGTGCTACGTGCAGCTCCGCAAGCCCAAGGCGGCGCTGAAGGCATTCCGCTGCGCGCTGAACATCAATCCCAACCTCGACGGCGTCGCCGAAACCATCCGGGCGCTGGAAACGACGCTCGGCGAGGAAGGCCGCAAGGACGACAAAAAGTGAGGCGAGCCGGGGGCGTAAGTCCCCGGAGGATGGATGCAATCGCTGCAACATCTCTCCGAGGGCTTATGCCCCCGGCTCGCCGTGCGGCTGCTTCAGCACGCCGCCCGTCGCCGCGCTGTCGCGCTTCGGCGGAGCGGCAAGCGTGTTGACGTCGGCGTCTGTCAAATCCAGCACGGGCGACATCATAAGGGCATGGAAGCGCTGCAGGGCCGCCGCTAAATCGCTGCCCAGCGGAACGGCACCCTCGGACTGGACGCTCTGATCCGCCCCATAGAGCGCGAAATGAAGCTGTCCGCCGCCGCCGGCCAGGACGATGCGAAGGCCAGCCGGGTCCTCGCGGAATCGGGGCGAACGCAGCAACGCGTCGGCCAAACGGGCGGCCTGGGCGCTGCCGTCCTGCTCGATCCGCACCGGGATGCTCAGGTGCAGCAGCCGAAACACCTCTGGAAAGTCCTGCAAGGCCGCGCCGGTGAGCTGACGGCACTCGTCGGCATGGCCAAGCTGGCGGGCCGCCTCAGCCGCGATCGCCGACGCCCGCGCCCGCAACGTACGCTCCTGCACGCTGGGCAGACTGGCCAGCGCCTGCAGGGCCAAGCGATGGGCCTCCTCCGGCTGGCCGCGGATAAGATCGGCCTCCGCCTCCAGTGCGTCGAAATAGGACGCCGCGTTGGGATTGCTTTCCGACTGGCGCGCCTGACGGATCGCCTCCACCGCGACGCCCGGCGGCAGGATGCGAATGATCGTCGGCGTCACCCACGCTTCCTTGTCGTCCTGCCCCGGCAAATAGGGCCGCAGCAGCTCGTTGAGGAAGGTCTCATCGCTCAGCAAGTCGATCATGTGACGCCGCAGCGTCCAAAGCTCCGTTTCGCGATTGGCAATATCGGTTTTGTCGGCCGGCGACAGGGCGGCCATGCCAGTCCGGGCCGCGTCGGCCTCTTGCAACTCCTCGATGCGCGACTCCAGGGCCATGTACAGCACCAGGCCGGACAGCGTCGTTTGGCTGCGCTGGTCGTCCGTGGTGTCGCCGGTCCGGCCGGGCAGTTCATAGGCGCGGCGGGCGAAGCGCTCGGCGTCCTCGCTGCGGCCGACAGCCAGCATCATTAGCGCCAGCGATCGGTCGGTAAACGTCTGGTCCTGTTGCAGCGTGTCCGGCTTCCGCTCGCCGCGCTGCAGCCGCCCCTTTTGAAAAGCCTCCCAGGCGTCCTTGGTCCTGCCTTCCTGCAAGTAGAAAACGGCCAGGCGCATCCACGGGCTGCCGTCGAAATTGACCTCCGACAGGTGAGCGGCGTGATCGAAGGCGGCCTCGGCCTCGTCCAGGCGGAAATCGTTGAGACAGGACAGGCCAAAATTGTACCATTCCACCGTGTTATAGGGGCTTTTCTCGGCCGTGTCTTTGCCGAGCTGATAACAGCCGTCGCGGTCGCGTCGGGCTTCCGGCAGCATGGGCCGCCAGTTGCGGACGGCGTTTCCCCATTGGCCGGTCTGCTCCACGAGCTGCAAATTCGCCTCGGCCTCATCCAGCCGCTTGAGCTTGATGAGCGGGAAGACCTTGAGCCACGGCAGCGGCCGATAGACCTGTTCCATCAGCTCGACGACGCGCAGCTGCTCCTCGCGGCGGTCCATTTCGTTCAGGATTTGATATTCCTCCTGCAGCACGCGCAAATACCACTCGCGGCTGTCGGCGTCGCGCGGATTGGCCCGGCCGCGGTCCTCCAGAATATGGCGCGCCTGACGAATCTCAAATAGAGCGCGCGGCAGATTGGCGTCCTCATGGTGACGCGCCTCCGCCAGAGCGTACAGCGCTGGGACCGAATTGGGATTGGTCCGCAGAATCGCTCGGGCCAGCTCCGCGCCGCGCAGATAATTCGGCTTGCCGCTATCTAGGTAGACCGGATCGGTTACATCCTTGACCGCCTCACGCTCCTCCGGCGAAGCGTTGCGAACGGCGCCGTCGTCGGTGAGGAAGCGGCCGACGTTTTCCGCTTCATCGAAGCTGATATTGGCGCAGAGTGGAATGATGTGCGGGAAGTCGGGGCCGACGCGCTCAAACGGCGCGTCGGGATATTCCGGCCGGTTGTTAGCGTCGGCGATCAGCTTCCACGCCACGAGGGCCCCGGCGGCCAGAACGACCGCGGCGGCGGCGCTGAGCAGCAGCTTCATTTTGCCGATGCGGCGAGCAGGCTTCATGGTCGTGCGTCCTCTCCGGGGCCAGCTGCCGCTCTATCGGGCAAGCGTCCGCCGCGTCGCCTTTTCCACCACGGGCGCCACGCACTCTTGCACCACCGCGTCCGGCGCCTTTTCGCCGGGGACCAGCTCCAGCCGATGGCTGAAGAGCGGCACGGCCAATGCCTTCACATCGCGCGGCGAAACAAAGTCGCGCCCGTGCAGCGCCGCCCAGGCTTGCAGCGCGGGAATGGCCAGCACTAGCGATCGCGTCGAAACGCCCAGGGCCACGCGGTCGTCCTGGCGGATCGCCTGAGCGATGTCCACCAGGCACTCGTGAATGATGGGAGCAACGCGGACAGCCTCTTGCAAGGTCCGCCGGGCCGCCGTCAAGGTCTGCGGCGTCGCCGTGAAGCACGGCGGCGAACGCCGGGCGGCTTGCCATTGGCTCAGCACCTGCAACTCACTTTGGCGCTCCAAATAGGTCATTTGGATTTTGAACAGGAAGCGGTCCAGTTGGGCTTTGGGCAACGGATAGGTGCCGACCAAATCAAACGGGTTTTGCGTGGCCAGCACGAAGAACAGCTCTTCCAGCAGGTGCGTCTGGTTGTCCACGGTCACTTGCTTCTCGCCCATGGCTTCGAGCAAGGCGGCCTGGACCTTGGGGCTGGTGCGGTTGATTTCGTCGGCCAGCACGACGTTGGCGAAAATCGGACCGGGTCGGAAAGTGAAGGCGTTCCGCTCCGGCTCGTAGAGCGTCACGCCGGTGACGTCCGAGGGAAGCAGGTCAGGGGTGAACTGAATGCGGCGAAAGGCGGCGATCCGGCCGTCGCAGCCGTCGCGGACGATGCCGGCGCCGAGGGCCTTGGCCAAAGTCGTCTTGCCGGAGCCGGGATGGTCCTCAAGCAGGACGTGGCCGTCGGCGAACAGGGCGGCGACGATCAGCTCGATGACTGAATCGCGCCCCTGGACCACGGCCTTGCAGCGATCCACGAGGGCCGTCATCAGGCTGCGGACTTCGTCGAGCGGATCGGGCGGCGCGACCCCCGCGACCGGGATTTCTTCATCGGGAAGCGCCGCGACGCGGTTGCTGCTCGGGGCGTCAAGAATGCTGTTGAAGCTCATATCTGTTCCTTTCGCGGATCAGTCGGATTGCCGGGGACGAAGACCACGGAGCGCCGGACGAACTTCGGTCCGTCCCCCTTAGTTACGCGCTGGGACGCCGTTTGTGACGCACCCAGTTCTCGTTCCCAGGCTCTGCCTGGGAACGCGCTTTCCGGTAGGCTCTGCCTACCGGATCATCCAGACGCGAGGCAGAGCCTCGCCAGCAGTCCGCTCCAAGGCCGAGCCTGGGGGCGAGAATCATCGGGCCCACATCCAGCTAACGGGGTTCAGGACTCCGCAAAGTCGCCGAATCAGCGAGGACATGCCGGCGATGCGGGCTTCGACCTGCGTCTTGAGCGAGTTCCATCGGGCGCGGTCGAAGGTGTCGCGGCCCGAAACGGCTTGCCGCACGTGGCCGGCGCTCAGTTCCGCAAACTCCGGCCCCAGGACGGGCAGACGCAGCGCGAACTCCTCGCGCGTCTCGCCGAAGCGGCGCCGCACGCCCACCTCGGCCAGTCGATCCAGGACGGCCCGGAAGCAGACGCGATAGAGCTGACCCGCCGGGGCCAGCGCCGGCGCCAGGCGGCGCCAAATCTTAACGCTGTACAGCACCGCCAGGAGCGTCGCCGCCGCGGCGGCCAAGCCCAGCAGCAGCCAGCGCTGCAGGAAATCGAGGACCTGCTCCAGCAGCTTTTTGCCGGTGGGCGGCGGAGCGTCTTCATTGAGTTTGTCGGTCAGATGCTGCTTCAGCACCGGATCGAGGTGCGGGGGCGGCGGGTCGATGGTCTTTTCCGGCGAGCCGTCGATCGGCGTCCAACCGGCCCCGCGCAGGTAAATCTCGCACCAGGCGTGGGCGTCGCCTTCCGTGAACAGGATCGACGACGCCGACGAGCCGTCCTCTTCGTTCTGAGCGTAGCCGCCGGCGATGCGCGCCGGCACGCCCTGCGCGCGCAGCATGAAGGCCATGGCGTAGGAGACGTGGACGCAAAAGCCCTTGCGGCTGCCGAAAAGAAAGTCGGCCGTCGGATCGGGCAGGTCGCCGTTGCCCGGACGCCGCGTATAGTACGTGTTTTTCTTGATCCAGTCCATCAGGACGAGGGCGCGGGCGAACGGCGATTCCTGGAGGCTCTTATCCAGTCGGCCGTCGGCGATCGCATCGGCGATAATCTGGTTGCTGAACTCCAAGTAGCGCGGGTCGGCGGGCGGTTGCAGGTATTGCTCCCGCTCCGCGTCCGACCAGGCCGGGTCGCCGGCCTGCAGTCGGGCCAACACCTGGTAGGGGTGAACCTCCTCGGCGTCGCCCGGCCAAGCGGTCAGCCAGGCGACGGGCAGAGCCGAAAGGGGCCGCGGCAGGGTGGCGCCAAGAAATGCAGCCACGACAGGCTCGGCCATCTGCGGCGGCTTGGCGTTCGGGATCAGGACGCGCGATTTGCATTCATAAACGATCCGGAAAGAAGACGGATCGGGATTCTCCATCGGCGCCAGGAAGTCCGGCTCGACGAAACAGAGCGGCGCCGGATCCCGGCCCAGCAGTGCCACCGTCATGTCCACTTCGCGCGACATCCAATCCGGCAGGCGTTCGCCGCCGACAGGCGTCGGCTGCTGAGGGAAGGCCTGCGGCACGTCCGGCGCCGATTGATCCAAGGGGCTGGGAAGCATCTGGGCGCCGCGCAATAGGCTGTAGGTCCGCTCGCGGAGATGGTAAACCTGGTCCACGGGTTCAAAGTCGTCGTGAAAGGTCACCAGGGCGACCGGCGTCGGGTCGTGCGGGTCTGGCGGATGGTCGCGGGGGTCGAGCGGATCATGGGACGCCGGGGGCGCCGGCCCTTGGCCGCCGTCGTCCGCCCAGCCGCCCGCCAGGACGACGAGCCAGCCGCCCAGGACGCACAGCAGGGCAAGCATTCCCAGGGCGCTGAGCGTCCACGCCATCCGCCGCTTCGGCAGAAGGAGCAGGCCAAGTCCAACAAAGGTTGCGACGCCGACGATGCGGAGGAGAATGACGGGGTCATAGCCATTGCTAAAGGCCCAGTCGGAGAAGAAGCGCGGCTGGCCGAGCTGGTAATCGCGATGGCCAGCGAACAGCTGCACCACGGCAAGAGCGACAAATGCGACCTCCAAGAAGGCCAGCGCAGCCCAGCGCGCCGCCAGGACGCGGAGGGCCAAGACGACGCCGAAGGCCCCCAGCCCGAATAGCGCCGCCTCCGTGAGGATCAGCGTCGTCCGGATACCGAGCACGGCGGCGGCCTGTGGCGCATTGCCGAGCGCCGCCTGCACGCCGACGCCGAGCAGCACGCATCCGACCGCCGCGACTAGAAGCACCGGCGTGCGCAGTGGCGTGGCCGCCAGACCGCGGCCGACGATCAGTGCGGCCAGTGCGGCGACCATAGCCGTCAGCGTCACCGGCCATGCGGTCAATTGGCCGAGGAAAAAGAACACGGCCGCGGCGTAAACCAGCGCTCTCAATAAGAGCAGATGCAGCGGTTCCTTTTCCACGCGGGGTTTCAGGGCCACGAGACAACTCCTTCGGCGTCGGCAGCGCCGGATCGTATGCAGGTTAGAGGTCGTTAGGCGGAACAATGCACCCACGGACTCGATCGACGACGCACACGTCGGCGCCGAGCCGTTGCAATCGGTGCACCACGCGGCGGACGTCCGCCGCACTGCTGGCGCGATCGGATGCGGCGCGAACCAGCAGTCGTTGCACCAATCGGCCCCGGCTGGCCGGTGCCAGCCCGTCGCAGCCGAGGATCACGCGAAAAGGCCCGCGACGCGCCGCCAGGAGCGCTGCGACGCGCTCCAGCCAGGGACCGGGTTGCGCCGGCGCGAAGAGGAGGCACGCTTTCAAGCCGCGCGTCGCCCCTTGGTTGACGAACGTTTCCAAGCCGGCGGCCCCTTGGCTGCGAGCATCGGCGGAGCGCAGAAGCTGCTCGATCGCCTCTGGAACGGTTTTGACCGCTTGCGCGGCGCCGTCGGCGCCGAAGAGGAAATCCGGCCCGAGCAGACCGTTTTCCAGCACGGCACGGGCCACGCCGGCCGAAGGCTCATCGCCTTCGGCGGCGATCAGATAAGCCATCGTCCTCTCGCACGGCGCCACGGCCCGTTCCGGCGTCCGCACCAGCAGCCGGCCGGTGCGGGCGTAGACCTTCCACAGGACGTGCTTCAGCGGATCGCCTGGCGCATAGCGCCGCATTTCGAGGCGGTCGCCTTCGGCCTGGCCGTCGGGATGCGCCAGCACATCGCCAGCCACGTTCTGGGGGAACAGGTTGAGCGTGCGGACCTGACCACGGCTCGGCGTGATGCGGACTTCCTGGGCCAGTCGGCGCCGGAACGTAATGCGGGCAAGGCCGAAGAGATCGCTGACGCGAATTCGGCGGACGACTTCCGAACGGAGCGCGCGTCCGCCTGCCGTCGCCTCCTCAACGAGGCCCTTACCGCCGGCGAGCGTCCGAATAACGGCGTCGGCCGGTCGCTCCCAGGTCAGCTCGATACGGACCAGTGGCAGCCAGCCGATGCGACCAAGCGAATAGCCCGTCCGGAAGGCCTTGTCGGCTTCCAATGTGAGCGGGGTCGGCGGACTCTGGCGGCGGAAACGCAGCCATAGCGCGACGAGCACGACCAGCAGCGCAGCGCCAGCCTGGACGCCGAGGCCGCCCAGCGCTAGGACCGTCAGGATGCAGTCGTTCCGGTCCTGGGCGAAGGGATAGACAAGAAAGTAAAGAAGCGGTGCGGTGAAGAGGCCGAGCAGCGTAAGCGGAACCCATCCCGCGACGGCCTGGAGCAAACGCCACGAGCGACGGAAGACATCCCTGAGCCTAGCGCCCCGTCCACGGCCCAGCCCGGCGGGACTTGGCTTCAGGGTTTGCGGCTGAACGCCGGGTCGGCGCGGCGCGGCATTCGGTGCGTCCATCCGTCACTCTCCTGGGAGCGCAACATTTCGGGGAGAACAGCCGAGCCGACGCGGTCAGCGCGGCGGACCGTCCCCTCTTTAAGCACATACGCGCTACGGCAGGATTTGTGACGCACTAAAGGAATTGCGGGAGACCTCGCGGCGCTTGGGGCCGCGTCTCCTGGCGGCCGGCGGCCCAGCCGAACAGCCGCGGGAATTGGCCCCACTGCCACGTCGCATCGATCGTCAGTGCCAGCACACGGCCGACTAGACCTGCCCCCTAGGGGCGTGAACTGACTGCCGGCGGCGCGGCCGACCACAACCGCACCTCGTCGCCGGCCGGGCCTTCGCCCACGGAAAGCAAGGCGTCGCCGTCCGCCGTGAAGGCAACCATGCTGACGCGGCCCGCATGGCGCGGCAAGGTCGCCAGCTCCTGGCCGGTGGCCATGTCCCACAATTTGACGGTGTAATCCAAGCTGCCCGTGGCGATGGTCTTGCCGCCCGGATGGAATGCCGCGGCCGACACCGACTCGATGTGACCCAGCAAGCCGCCGGTTATCTCCCGCCCGTCCGCCGTGTTCCACAGCTTCAGCGTCTGGTCGTCGCCGCCGCTGGCCAACGACTTGCCGTCGGGGCTGAACGTCAGGCAGCGAATGGGCGCACGATGGCCCAGCGCCCGCCAGCGTTCCGTGCCCGTCACAGCGTCGAACAGCACGATCTGGTTCTCCGGTTCCTGTGCGACGGCCAACAGAGGGCCGGTCGGCGAAAAAGCGAGGCAAGTGCATTCCGTGCCGGCGGCCACAGGGGAAGGCAACTCCTTGCCCGTTGCAGCGTCCAGCAAATGCACCGACTTGTCGGCTCCCTGCACGGCGACGACGCCGCCGTCCGCGCTGAGAGAGATCGCGCCAAAAGTGATGTCCGATCGGTCGCGCAGGGCATGCATCCGGCGATCTTCCATGTCCCAAACCGCGACGCCGCCGCTGCTGTTCTGTGCGGCCAGCCGCCGGCCGTCGGCGGAGAAGGACAACGCTATGATCGGCGACCCGCTTTGCCGCGGCAACGTCTCCGGCGGTCGATCTCCCTGGAGCGTCCGCAGCACGACATCGCCGTTCGGCGTCGCCAAGGCCACTCGTCCTCCGCGCGGGTCCAGGGCGGCGGCGCCGATGCCGGCGCCGTCCGTCGGCAGCTCTTGCCATTCCTGGTTCCGTTGTGTGTCCCACAGCTTGACCGTGTGGTCGCGGCTGGCCGAAGCCAGCGTTTGGCTGTCGGGTGAAAAGGCCACGCTCCAAATGCGTTCCCCGTGGCCCCGGAGAACGCGCACCAAAGCGCCCGAGTCCACGTCCCAAAGACGGATGACATGATCGTTGCCGCCGGAAGCCAACGTCTTGTCGTCCGGCGAGAAAGCGACGCCGTGCGATTCGCCGAGGTGTCCGGACAGCGTGAAGCGAAGCCGCCATGTCGCGGCGTCCCAGCAGCGCACCGGCCCATCGCCGCACGCCGCGGCCAACAGTCTGCCGTCGTGCGACCAAGCCACAGTCTCAACCGCACACGGCCCCGTCTCAAGAATCGTGGGATCGCCGCCGGCGCGAAAGTTCCAGATGCGCACCCCTCCATCGCCCGCGCCGCACGCCAGCCGCCGGCCGTCCGGGGCGAACGCCGCGGTCTCCACCTGGCGGCCGCCGCATTCCAGCGCGAATAGCTGTTGACCCGTATTTACATCCCAGATATATACAATGCCCTCTTTGCCGCCAGCAGCCAACAACGGCCCGGTCGGGTCCCATGCCACGCCAAGCACGTCCGGACCGCCGTCTTGCAGGCGGCGCATCTCTTGACCCGTCTGCACGTCCCAGATGATGACGCGGCCGTCGTCGCCGACGGAGGAGAGGCGGCCGCCGTCCGGAGAAAAGGCGGCTGCGTTGGCGTCGCCGTGGTGGCCGCGCAAGACGAATCGCGGCGCGCCGGTGGCCGCATCCCACAGGCGCACGGTTCCTTCGCGGCCCGTCGTGGCAAGGGTGGCGCCGTCGGGCGAATAGCTCACGAAATAGGCGTCGGCTTCGTGACCCTCCAGAGTTCTCCGATCGGCGTGGCTCAGGCGCCAGAGATAGCGCCAGGTGAATTCGCGCGGGTCGCCGGATGGACGGATCGGATCGGCCCCCGCCGGGGCCGCATAAGCCGCCAGCAGGTCGCGCATTTGCCGCAGATCGGCGTGGTCCCAGAGCTGACTGGCTTGCCGAACCTGGCCGGCGTAAACGTACTCGCGAACGAGCCGTTCGCGCTCCTCGGCTTGGTTTCGGGCGCGCAGCGAGACGTCGCGCTCCTTCTGCGCTTCGATGCGGGCGCCGTCGGTCGCCGACAGAGCCTCTTGCAGCTGCCAGGTGTGCCAGAGGCCGCCGGCCGACAGCACGCTCAGGGCCGCGAGACTGACCCCAACAAACGCCGCCAGCGCCGGGCGGCGCCGAGTCCATTTGAGCAGTCGTTCGGCGGCCGCGGCTGGACGGGCCTGGATCGTGCGTCCATCCAAAAAGCGATCCAGATCGTCGGCCAAAGGCGCCGCACCTGAATAGCGCCGCCGGCCGTCTTTTTGCAGGCATTTCAGACAGATGGTTTCCAGATCGCTGGCCGCCTGCCGCCGCAGGTGACTGGGGGCGACGGGGTCTTCGGTGAGAACGCGCTGCATGGTGACCAGCGGCGTGTCGCCGTGGAACGGCGGTTGGCCCGCGAGCAGCTCATAGAGAATCGCGCCCAGGGCATAAACGTCCGTAGCCGGGCCGATGAGATCGGCCTTGCCTGACGCCTGTTCGGGCGCCATATAGCAGGGCGTGCCGAGGATGTAGCCGGCGGTCGTCTTGACGCCGTCGCCATGGCGCTTGGCCAGCCCGAAATCCGTGATCTTGGGCGTGTACTCGCCGATGGAGGCGGCGGGCCCCCCCGCCAACAGCACATTGGCCGGCTTCAGATCGCGGTGAACGACGCCCTGCCGATGGGCGGCGTCCACGCCTCGCGCCAGGTCGGCGATAATCCGGGCCGCCTGCCGCGGCGGCAGCGGTCCGGCGCCGCGAACGTGCTGCGCCAGGCTGCCGCCCTCCACAAATTCCAGGGAAAAGAAAGGGCGGCCGTCGGCCTCGCCGATTTCATAGATCTGCACGATGTTGGGGTGGTTGAGGCCGGCGATGACCTCCGCTTCGGAGAGGAATCGGGCGTATTCGTGCGGCCGATCGCAGCAATCGTCCAGGATCATTTTGAGGGCGACGACGCGGTTGAGCTTGAGCTGCCGCGCCTGATAGACGACTCCCATGCCGCCGCGGCCGATCTCGCCGAGAATCTCATAGCCGTCCACGGTCGGCGCATCCCGGCAGCCGCGGGGATGGGGACCAAGGCGCATGGTGAGCTGATTGGCGTCCGGCCGCTGCGGCGCGGGAGCGCCCGCTAGTTGAGCATCGGCGTCGAACTCGACGTCGGACAACGGCCGACAATGGCCTTGTGGGCGCCCCCGTTGCGCGTCCATCGGCGGAATTCCAGAACCGGTGGATCGTCCCAGGTGCAATTATGGCATTTATTTTGACGGCGGTCAGAATAATGCCGCCCTGCAGGCAGATTGGGCAATTCGATCCGTATGTGACAGATAAGCCGCTGGCGCCTTTTGTAAAGCCTTTGAGGCCGAAGAGCCGATGTATACGGCAGGTAGTCCGCGCCGGCGCGCTGCCGACTGCATCTCTCACTCCAAAGGCCAGATCCCGATGCAAGCTGCCTATCCCCCCGGACCACGGGACCGTTTTCTGGGGATCACATTGCACCATTTCCTGCAAGCCGATCCGCTAGGGTTCGCCGTGCAGGTGGCCCGTGAATACGGGGATTTCGCCTTCGTGCGCATCGGGTGGGTCCGGCTCTATTTCGTAAACCGGCCCGATCTGATCCGCGAGGTGCTGACGACTCGTGTGAAGAGTTTCCGGAAGCTCGGGCGGCAGATGCGGGCCTTGCGCAAGATGGAGGGAGAGGGGCTGGTCGTATCGGACGGCGAGACGTGGGCGCGGCATCGGCCGGTGGTGCAGGGCAGCTTTCATGCGCGGCACTTGGCGCGGTACGCGCAGATTGTGGTCGAACACACCTTGCGCCGGCTAAAGGGTTGGACGTCCGGCGAACCATTCGACCTGGCGGCAGAGATGAACGAGCTGGCGCTGGAGATCATCGCCCGCGTCGTCTTCGGCGTCGATCTGGCGGAGCAGGCGGAGCAGCTGCGCGACGCGGTTCACGTGGCCCGCTCGGCCATGCAGCGGGAAATCGGCAGCCCGCTGCCGCTTCCCGACTGGCTGCCGACGCCGGGCAAAATCCGCCAGCGGCGGGCCTTGCGCACGCTGGATGGATTGATCTGGGACCTGATCCACCAGCGCCGGGCGGGCGCCGAACGGGACGACATGCTGGGCCAAATGCTCAGCGCCGCCGGGAAGATGGACGTCGCCTCCCCCATCACGGACGCCGAAATCCGCGACGAGGCGGCGACGCTCTTCGTGGCGGGTCACGACACGACCTCCGCCTCGTTGGCCTGGCTTTGGTACGCGCTGTCGCAAAACCCGGAGGTGGAGCGTCGAGTCGTGGCCGAGGTCGAGGCGGCGCTGGGCGGGCGAACGCCGACGTTCGAGGATCTTCCGAAGCTGAAATATCTGGAAACGACCGTTAAGGAGACGATGCGGTTCTACCCCGCGTCGGCGTTCCTTTTTGGGCGCGAGGCGTTGGAGGACGTCGAGTTGGGCGGCTTTACGCTGCGGCGGGGAGCGTGGGTCTTCATTTCGCCGTACATCGTGCAGCACGACGCGGCAGTGTTTCCCGATCCGGAGCGCTTCGACCCAGAGCGGTTCTCCCCGAGTCGCATGCAAGAAATACCGCCCTACGCGTTCCTGCCGTTCGGCGGCGGGCCGCGCATTTGCATCGGCAACGCATTCGCGGTCATGGAAATGGTGCTGGTCGCGGCGACGATCCTGCAACAGTTCCAGGCGCAGCTCGATCAGCCGCCGCCGGAGATCGAGATGGAAGTGGTTATGCGGCCTCGCGGCGGCCTGCGGATGCGGGCGACGCCGCGGCCGGCGACGCCGGCCGTGGCCGCCTAGGGCGTTCACTTCTTCACGGGCTGAGGCGGCGGCGCCGAAGCGTCCAACGCCAGCGCGGCCAATTCGCGGGCCAGAGTCTCCTGCGTCACCGTATTGATGGGCGTCATGATGTGGAGCGTCACGCCGGGAATCTTGACGTTCTCCGCGCCGTCCAGGTCCTCCCCGCGCAGCAGGCCGCCGCTTACCGTGACCAAACCGCTGTCACGGATATTGACGATCCGCTTAACATTTTCCGGCCGCGACGAGTCGTTGTTGTAGATGTAGCACCCGCCCAGGTAGATAAGAAGGTCCACTGGACAGCCTTCGTCCTGCAGCGTGTGGCTCATGGCGCAAACCGTGTTGGCGCCAGTGCTGAAACCGAGCAGCACGATACGGGCCGAGGGGTCGCTGGCGCGCACATGCCGGATGTCGTCGAGGAAACGATCCTTCGCGATCATCTGCCCCATGCTGACATGTTCATAGCCGAGCGACCGCACGTAATCGGGCATCTTGTTGAACTGGCAGAAGAACAGCGGGTCCAGGCCGTTCAAAAGATAGACGTACACGTGGTCGCGCTGGCTGGCTGCGGTCACCGTCATGGGACCGGGGGCTGGGTGGGGCGCCACGGCGTCCGTGGCGCCGGCGCAGCCGACCGCCGACCCACATACGCACACCGCCGCGAGCAGAATCCGTCCGGCGTTCATTGCAAGAATCCCTCCCGAGAGAGGATGAATTGCCCAGGGGAAGCACGTGCGTCCTGCCGTCTCCCTCGGATCCGTCCGCGTTCCGTCGGTCCATCGTGGGAACGCTTGTCCATTCTATCGTCGGCGTCCATCCGGCAGTGGAGACGGAAGCCGGGGCCGGCCGGCGGGATGTCTGGTCGTGGTGCGGTTCGCGACGCGATTGACCGGCTTGCAGCCTGGAAGGAAATGCGCGGCGGCGCAAGCTGGGAGGGCGGGGAAAGTGCGGAGGTCAAATGGCGTTGCACGTCTGCAAGAAAAACCGCATGATACGGCGCACTCTGGAATGAGGGACGGCTTCGCCATGCCATCGACGACGAAAGCGATCAACTATTGGCCCGACGACGCCTGTGCCAAGGCCTTTTGGGGCCAGCACGTCTTGCCGCCGTATCGACAGCTGCTGCGCGACACCGCCGCCTGGCTCGAACCGAAGGCCGGCGAACGCTGGCTCGACCTCGGTTGCGGCTGCGGTCAGCTGGCGAAGGCCGTTTGGCAGCAGAGCGGCGGCGCCGTCGCCGAGGTGATCGGCCTGGACTGTGCCCCGGCGAACGCACAGGCGTTCGTCAAGCTGCGGGCCAGCCTCCAACCTGCGCCGACCGAGGACGCGCTGCGATTTGTGGCCGGCGATTTCAGCCGCGGCTTGGCCGCCTGGTCCGGCGAGCACTTCGACGGTGTCGTTTCCGGCTTGGCTGTGCAATACGCCGAATCGTACTCGGAGGTGGAAGGCCGCTGGACCTGCGAAGCCTATGACCGACTGCTGGCGGAGGCGGCGCGACTGCTCCGGGCCGGCGGGCGGTTTGTGTTCTCCGTGAATGTCCCCGAACCGTCGTGGGGCGGCGTGGCGCTGCGATCGTTGCCGGCGGCGTTGCGGCGACGGAATCCGCTGCGCTATCTGCTGAAGTGCTATCGGATGTGGCGTTACGGCGGTTGGCTGAAGCGCCAGGCCCGCCAAGGCCGATTCCATTACCTGCCGCTGCCGATCGTCTTAGGAAAGCTCGCGGCAGCCGGGTTCGTCCGCGTGGAGCACCGCCTCAGCTTCGCCGGGCAAGCTTATCTGCTCCGGGCCTGGAAGCCGACCCCCGGCGCTCAAGCGGCCTGACCACCGCCCGGCCCGCAACCACCAGGCGATCAGCCCTCGCGGCGACGGCAATCCAGCATCTCGCCACCAATGATAGGTGTCCGTCAGGGTTTCGGAGAGCGGGCGGCTCGTGTAACCCAGTTCGCTGCGGGCGCGGTCGGATCGGCAGAACCAGAAATAGCCGTTCATTCGCACGTGCTGCATCACTGGGTACGGCTCTTTCTTGCTCGCGGCCGCCTTTGCCTCGGTCACGTACGCCAGCGCCCCAAGCATCCACAGCGGCAAGCGAGGCAAGGCGCGCGGCTGGAACCCAGCCGCGCGCGCCAACAGCGCCAGGAAGCTCTGCAACGTTTGGTTCTCGCCGCCCAGAATATAGCGCCGGCCCGGCCTACCATGCTCGGCGGCCAGCAGACAACCACGAGCCGCGTCGCGCACATCGACGAAGTTGAATCCACCCGGCGGCGCTAGCGGCACGCGCCCCTTCCAGAAGCGGGCGCAGAAGCGGCCCATGATGGAATCTTCATGGTCTTCCGGTCCGACCAAGTAGGCAGGATTGACGACTAGCACCGATCGGCCGCAACGGCCGGCGGCTATAGCGACCTGTTCCGCGGCGCGCTTGGCGTGAACATAATCCACCGCCAGCCGGTCCAGATTAAACAGGTGATTCTCTGTGAGGACCTTGCCTGACCGTGCAGCGCCGACGGCCACAATGCTCGACACGTGGATCACGCAAGCGGTGCCGGCGGCGGACAGCACATTTGCCGTTCCCTCGACGTGGACGGCGCGCATTTTCGCCAGCGCCGGGCCCCAGCCGGCGACGAGGCCGGCCGTATGAATGACGACCTCCGATCCGGCCAGCCCCCGTGCGACGGCATGGGGATCAAGCACATCGCCATAAACGGCTTCCACATCCCGGTCTTGGCGCAACGGATGATCGGGTCGCAGCGGCAGCGTGAACAGCCGCACGGCCGCTCCGAGCGCCTGCAGTTGGCGAACCAGATGAAAGCCCAGAAAGCCGGCGCCGGTCACGCAGACCCGCTTGCCGGCCCAGAATGCGGGTCGTGGTTCCATCGCCGTCCTTTGTCGCCAGCCTGCCGGCCCCTGGGCGGCCTCGCCTGAAAAGGAATCACGCCGCG
>DATKHW010000118.1:0-6012 GCA_035546275.1 Gemmataceae bacterium | reverse complement strand
AGGCCGTCTTCTCCACGCCGCACGCCTTTTTGACCGCCTCGTCGGTGCTCAGGCCGTCGCGATAAGCGTCCAGCATCTTCGCCGGGGAATCGGGGCCGAATTTCGCCTTCATGTAATCGACGTAGAGCTGGGCCTGGCAGTAGGCCATGCTCCAATCCAGCGGCGTCCGCGGCCGGATGAAGCCCAGCTCGATGTCGTCCAGGTCCATCAGGTCGTCCTTGGGCACGCGCTCGCGCAAGAGGTCGTTCCACTGCTGCGGCCGCGGAAAACCCTCGTTGCCGACGGCTAGCCCCTCCGTCAGCCAGTGCGGCGTCTGATAATTCGTCTGATCCAGATTGAAAATATGGACCATTTCATGCCGCAGCACCCTGGCCCAGTTGAACGGGTGGCTGATCCCCTTGCCGTTGGGCGAAACCATAGCGAACATGCGGCCGGTGCAGGCACCGACCGTGTGCAGGTCGGGCAGGGCGATGAGCCGGCCGCTGAACATCTCGTGGCTGTTGAATATCTCGATCAGGATCGGGTGGTCCAGCTTGTGCTGGAACTTCTGCGACAGGTCGGCGTAAATCTGCTCCAGGTAGTCGGCCATGTAGTGGGCCAGGGCGTCGTCGTTTGTCGGGTCGAAACAGATCACGAAATGGTCGGTCTTGATCGTCCCATAATCCTTGAGGTGCTTGAGCACCTTGCGCATATTGGCGATACGAACATTATAGGAATCCGCTTCAAAGCCCTTGTCGAGCAGCGGCCCGGCTTCATGCTCGCGGCCGAGGCGCATATACAACAGGCCGAGCGTGCCCGTCGGCCCCGGCAGCATCGGCTGCAGCTCGGCGGCCTTCTTGTAGCAAGCCTCGGCGTCGTCGTAAAAGCGCCGCTCCTCCAGCCGGTCGCCGAGTTCGTACCAGAACACGGCCGGCTTGGAGTCGTTCTGCTCGACGGTTTTGACGACGCCATCGTAGTCGGGTTGCTTGTGCAGGGCCTTATAGCAGGCGGCCTGGCAGGCCAGCGCTTCCTCGTCGCGCGGGTTGACGGCCAGGGCCTTGCCGGCGGATTCGAGGGCGCCGCCGATATCGCCGCTGGTGAGCTGCACGTCGGCCTTGAGAAGCAAGGCATGGGGCAGCCGTGGATTGATCTTGAGCGCCTTGTCGGCGAAGCCGTCGGCCTGTTTGATCTCCAACTTTTGCAGCGCCGCCTCGCCCTTGCCGACAAGCGCTTCGGCAGCGCGCGGGTTGACGGCCAAGGCCTTTTCGTATGCCTTGAGGGCGCCGGGCTGGTTGTATTTCTCCAGCAGCAAGTCGCCGGATTGCTGCTCCGCTTGCCAGATCGGCAGCTTGAGTTTGTCCGCCTCCTTTTCCGCGTCGGAATAGAGCGTATTAAGGATGAACGGAAACTGCCGTGATATGTTGTGCCAGCGGGCGTTCTCCGTGCCCGCCAGGCCGACGATCAGCAGCTTTTCGGGATCGGTGATATCGTTGTTTTTGTTGCTGCTGTCGCTGTAGTTGCGGACGAACCAGCGAAACTCCGTGTCGGCCTTGGCAATATCGCCGCGGTCGCGGTAAACCTGGGCGCGGACCCAACGGCCCTGGTAGTAGGCGAGGTCTTCCGGCTTGGCCGCCTCCATCGCCGCCTCGGCGCTCTTCTCGGCCTCGTCGAATCGGCCTCGGAAGCAGAGCAATTCTGCCCGGCGAGCCAGCAGCGGCGCCGCCTTGGCATCGTCCTTGAGCGCCGCCTCCACGGCGTCCAGCGCCTTGTCGTATTCGCCCATGCTTTCCAGGGCCCGGCTCTCGCCGACGACGGCTTCGGTCTTCGTCTTGGGGTCCTTGGCGAGGTCCTGATAAAGAGAAAGGCTCTCTTCGTAGTTGCCCTTGAGCCAGCGGAGCCGGGCTTCCTGGAGGGTGGGACCGTCGGCCGAAGCCGCGGCGGCGAAACCGACGGCGAGCAGGACGGCGCTGAGGTGCGTCTTCATGGGTGAGGCGTTCCTGAAAAATGCAGAGACGACATGGACTTACCTTACCGGCCGGCCGGACGAAACGCAAGGAACGGAGGTGCTTCACCGCAGAGAACGCGGAGAGCGCGGAGAGAAGACAAAATAGGCACTTGCTTGTCTTCTCTCCGCGCTCCCTGCGTTCTCTGCGGTGAGGTTTTTACTCCACGAATTCCACCCGCGCCGGCGATGGGATGACGCCGGCCTTGTAGCCCTCGTCCAACAGCCGGCGCACCGCCTCCCGACCACGCGGCCCGTAATCCAGCGTCCAGTCGTTAACGTACATGCCGACAAAACGATCCGCCAACGCCCTGTCCATGTCGCGCGCATAGCCGAGGGCATAGGCAAGAGCGTCGTCACGATGGGCCAGCGCATAGCGGATGCTTTCCTTGAGCAGCCGGCTCACTTGCCGGATCAGGTCGGGGCCGAGGTCGCGCCGCACGGCGTTGCCGCCCAGCGGCAACGGCAGCCCGGTCTTCTCCTGCCACCAGACGCCGAGATCGACGACCAGGTGCAGTCCCTGATTCTGGTACGTGAGCTGCCCCTCATGGATAATCAACCCGGCGTCGTATTTTTTCTCTTCCACCGCCTTGAGAATCTGATCGAACGGCAGCACGTCGTAGACGAATCCCTGCGGCAGCAGCAGGCGCAGAGCAAGAAACGCCGTGGTCAGCGTGCCGGGCACAGCGATGTGGGCCGCGCGCAGCTCATCCACTTTCATGGGACGGCGGGCGACGACCATCGGCCCATAGCGGTCGCCCATGCTGCAGCCGCTCGGCAGCAGGGCGTATTTGTCGAGGAGAAGGGCGTAGGCGTGGATACTGACGGCGGTGAGATCCAGTTCGCCGCGGAGGGCGCGGCGATTGAGAGTCTCGATGTCCTGCAATTCGTGCTGGAATTGCAGACCGCCCGTGTCGATTTTATCATGGGCAAGGGCGTAGAACATGAAGGCGTCGTCGGGGTCGGGGCTGTGGCCGACGGTGATGATGCGCTGGGTCATTTGGTGCTCCTTCGGGCAAGACGGTAACCGCCGCGCACGTCGAGATCTCACGAGCACGCAGCGCCAGCAAGTGCGGGCGAAGAATCACTTGCTTGCGCTGCGTGCTCTCCTGGCGTTATCCCAGCACCCGGCTCAGGAACTGTTTCGTCCGCTCCGTCCGCGGCCGGTCGAATACCTCCTCCGGGCGCCCCTCCTCCGCAATGCCGCCGTCGGCCAGCACCACGACGCGGTCGGCCGCTTTGCGGGCAAAACCGATCTCATGCGTCACCAGAAGCAGCGTCAGGCCGTCGCGCTTCAGGTCCACCAGCACGTCCAGCACCTCCGACTTCAGCTCCGGGTCGAGGGCGCTGGTGATCTCGTCGCACAGCAGGCCGCGCGGCTCCATCGCCAGGGCGCGGGCGATGGCCACGCGCTGTTTCTGACCGCCGGACAGCTGATTCGGATAGGCGTCGGCGTGGCCGGCCAGGCCGACGCGCGTCAGCAGTTGCAGCGCCCGCTTCTCCGCCTCCGCCCGCGGCCGGCCCAGCACCCGCACCGGCGCCTCCATCACGTTGCCCAGCGCCGTCAGGTGCGGAAAGAGCTGGAAATCCTGGAAAATCATGCCGAGCTGCCGCCGCACCTGCGCCACCGCCGGCGTCGCCCGGACCGAGTCGCGCGCGGTCAGCACATGCAGTCCGACGCGCACATGGCCGCCGTCGAAGGAGTTCAACCCGTTGAGACAGCGCAAAAGGGTGGATTTGCCGCCGCCGCTGGGGCCGATCAGCGCGACCGTCTCGCCGCGGGCCACGTTTAGATGCACGCCGTTCAGCACCCGACGGGCGCCGTAGTGCTTCGTGAGGTCGGTCGCCACGATGTACATTTCCGCCGCCGCACTAGCCGGCGGCGCGGCTTGCGCCTGGATCGCGTCGCTCATGCGGGTCGCAGCTCCTGCACAATGCCCTGACCCCAGCGCCGCTCCAGCCGCCGCGACAGGAAACCGAGCGGCACCGACATGATGAGGTACAGCACGATCGTGACCACGCCGATTCCAACATAATCCAGGCTGGACTGGGCGGCCGTCTGGTAGCGCTTGGTCAGTTCGGCCACGGCGATGACGCTGACGACGCTCGTGTCCTTGAACAAAGCGACGAAATCGCTCGTCATCGGCGGCAGAATGATGCGCAGGGCCTGCGGCAGGATGATGCGGCGAAACGTCAGCGCCTGCGACATGCCGAGCGACGCCGCCGCTTCCCACTGACCGACCGGGATCGCTCCAATCGCCGCTCGATAGATTTCCGACTCGTAGGCGGCGTAATTCAGGCCGAGGCCGACCACCGCGGTCGTGAACGGGTCGATCTGAAACGGCTTGCCCAGGACGTAGTACATGAAGAACAAGAGCAGCAGCACCGGTACGCCGCGGAAGAACTCGACGTAACTAACGGCCAGCCAGCGCAGCCACGGCCCCCCGTACAACCGCATCAGCGCGATGGGCATCCCCAGAGCGACGGCCAGCAGCATCCCCAGCACCGACAGAAAGATCGTCACGACGGCGCCGCCGAGCAGGTAGACGAGGTACTTGGCTTCCGGCCGGGCCTCCGTCGGCGTCAGGTCGATTTGCCGCCGCAGCTCGTCCTGGTCCGTGTGGACGACGCCCCATTTGTGGTAGATCGGATAGAGTTCATCCTTATCAATGAGCCGGCCGAGCGCCGCGTCGAACTGGTCCCGCAGCGCGGCCTCGTCCTTGCGGAAGGCGATCGCGTAGTAGCCCTTGTCGCCCGGCACTCCGACGAGCTGTAAATTGGGATATTTCGGCAAATAGTAGTCGTAAACGGGCAGGTCGATGTAGACGGCGGCCAGGCTGCCGGCGGACAGGTCCTCGAACATGCCGGTTTGATCGTCGTATGAGCGGAGCTGCGGCGCGTCGATCTCGCGCTGCCGCAGCAGTTTCTCGGCGGCCGATGCCGTGAGCGTGCCGACCGACAGGCCTTTCGCCTTGATGTCGTCGAGGGTGGTGAACCGGTTGTCGCCCTTGCGGGCGGCGAGCTGGAGCTTGTAGACGTAATACGGCCGGGTGAAGAGGACCTGCTGCTGATACTCGGGAAGCACTTCGAGGCCGTTCATGGCGAAATCGAAATCGCCGCGCTGCAGGCCGGGCACCAGCTCCTTGAAATCGTAATGCTTGAATTCGATCGGCCGGCCGAGTTCCTTCTGGAGAGCGTCCTTCAGGTCCGCCTCGAAGCCGACGATGCGGTCGGGACGGTCGGGGTCTTGGAAGACATAGGGCGCCCCGCCCGATTCGTCGGCCGCCCACAGCAGCGGCCGTTCCTCCGCGCGGACGGCCCCGCCCAGCGCCGCCGCCATTGCGACGCACGCCGTCAGGCGGATTTGCCACCGCGACCATGCCATCGACTTCACCTCTAAAGTTCCTCCCCCAAGTCGATCAATGGAATCCTGACCGTACTGTGCGGTTCAGCAGCACGATCAGCGCCCAGATGCCGGCAATCTGGCCGATCAGACAGCAGGGCGTCGCCAAGGGAATCACGGTCAGGATTGAGCTGGTTAGCGCGAGGCCGTAGGACCGCAGGCGGAGCATCCGCATCCCACCCAGGACGCCGAGGACGCCGACGATGGCCGACAATCCCCCTCCCCAAAGAAAGATATTGCCCGCGGCGACGACGAATTGGTGCGGCGACCCCACGATCTGGTGAACTTGATCGAGCTGTTCGGGTGTCAAGGTGGACCACTGCTGGTTCACCATCGCCTCCGCGGCGGCCGTGTCGGACTTGATGGCGAAGGCGTTGAGCAGCAAGTACGCTCCGACCAGCAGATTCACGCCGTTCACCACGAGCAGAAAGATCGCCGGCCGCCGGACGCGAGCCGCGGCCGTGACATCGGGGCCGGGCGGCGGTACGTCGGAGCCGAAGGCGCCGCCGGATCGCTGAGGGCCGCTCGGCTCCGGCGGAACGTCGGTATAGCCGGGAGGGACGTCGCTCATGCCTGTACCTCGGGAAAAGAGGCCGGGGCAGCGGCCTAATTCGGCGTCGGGTCGTGG
>DATKHW010000117.1:0-7253 GCA_035546275.1 Gemmataceae bacterium | reverse complement strand
CTACATGGGGGACCTTCTTCCCGACCCAGCTGGACGAGGCGACAAGGACGTCGGTACCGCCTCTCCATTGCGTAGAGCGTTCGCTGCTCATGCCGAGCAGGACACGGCAAACGGAGAAACCCCCATCGCCAAGCGGGAACGCAAACGCGGCGCCGACCGCTGGAAGCTTCGGCTTCTTCTTGCGTACCATGTCTAGCTCACATTCCTTTGAGGGCTTGGTTACCAAAGGCCGAAACATGATCCGGAGCGCTTACGGCTGTTCAGGAGACCGGCCTGCATATCAACGGCGCATTATGTCGCCGACCAGGCGAACGTCAACGGCCCTTTCGAGCTACGCAGTTGGCGTGTAAGCGCTTTTGCGGGGAGGGTATGCTAATCGCCCGTCAACTACGATGCCAAAGTCGGCCGCGAACAGCACGACTTCCTGCCACAGACGGAGCTACCGAATTGAAGCCTGTCAATCGCGACGGGCGGCGCAGCGCTTCGAGCAGATGCTTTCGAGGTCGTCGGTAAGCAGTTGGTCGATCAACTCCGTCACGCCTTGCCCAGCGCCGCCCGCTAAGACGATGTCGGCTTGCTCCTTGAGCGCCGGCACAGCGTCGGCCACGGCGGCGGAGCAGCCGCACTCTTGCAAGAAAGCGTGATCGTTCTCGGCATCGCCCACGCCGACGACCTGCTTCGCCGACAAGCCAAGCTCCGCCAGGGCGGCGCGCAGGCCCACGGCCTTGTTGACGCCGGACGGCAGGACCATGACCGCGTCCTTGTTGAAGATGACTTGCAGCTCCAGTCCCATGTCCCGAATAGTTTTCAAGATGGTTGTTTCGCAGGGCTTTACCGACGCCACGATGACGCGGCCGCTGTGCAGATGGGCCACGCCGCGGTCGCGCAGCGCGTGGATGAACGTCGGCGGTGGAGGCGGGGCCAGCACTTTTTCCTCTCCCGAGGCCGGGCAATAGAGCAAGGCGCCGTTCTCCGCCACGACGCGATTGAAACGCTCCAATGAGGGACATACCGTTTTCAGGTCCTCCAATTCGCGACCTGTCACCAGCATGGCTTTGCGGCCGGAGGCGCGAAGCCGTTCCAGAGCCTCCCAAGCGGGGACGGCGACTTCGCCGTTCGACGCGAGGGTGCCGTCATAATCGGTCGCCAAGGCCCGGAAGCGCATGAGGTTTCCTCTCGTCCCAGGACGTGCGGGCCTTCGTGGGGCGCCGCCGCTTGCTGTGGAAGAAAGCAACCGGCGCGCCGGGCTGCGTAGCGCCGACGCCGGTACGGGAATTGCACCCTTTCAAAGGCCCGGGAGAACACCATTACGCTGGAGGGATGGCGACCTATGAAACCCACTGATCGCCGCACCGATTTCCCCATCCAAATCGACGCCCGCCATTGCACAATCCGGCCGGCAATGAATGCCAAGATGCATGAAGGCGCTGAAGTGCTGCGCCGGCAAGTCGAGCAGTTCCCGATCGCCAGCCTGCATGTCTTGATTGAGCATAATGCGCGAAACAACAATCACACCGTCAAAACGGACCTTTTCTTGAACAATGAAACGCTCGTATGCAGCGACCACGATTTGCTGGCCTACACGGCCTATGAGCGCTGCATCCAGGCGCTTGCCGCGGAGGTGGAGCGCTACAAAGCGCGGCTGGGCCAGGACGCGGAGCGACAGAAGACAGAGAAGGCGACGCATCAAACGGTGCGGCCGACGGCGCTGCCCGACGCGGCCGCCATAGAGGCCGCCGTGCGCGACGGCGACTATGCGACGTTTCGCACCGCCACCTTCGTTTATGAGGAGCCGGTGCGCAAACGCGCGGGCCGGTGGATCGAGCGCTATCCCGAGGCCGAAGCGCAAATTGATCGGCAATTGAAGATGGCCGACATCGTTGAAGAAGTTTTTCTCAACGCCTTCGAGAACTATGGCCGCCGGCCCGAAGGCGTGCGCTTCGGCGAATGGCTGGAAGATCAGATCGACCACGCCGTAAAGGAACTGCTGCGCCGGCCCGATGCGGAGTTGGAAAACATCGCCCTGGCGCGGACGGCTCGCGCGGCGAAAAAGGGAATGGAGGCGGTTTGATCTTGCGCGAGCGCTCACCCGGCTATGCGTTTCCCTAATTCGTCGGTTTCAGTTCGGGGCCGGATTCGCTCGGCGTTGCATCGCCCGCGCCGGGCTGCGGCTGGTCGAGCTGGTACTTTTCCAGCAGCCGGTACAAGGCACGGCGGTCTGATGCCAAGAGCGCGAGCCGCCTGGGCCTTGTTCCCCTTTTCCTGCCGCAAAACGGTCAGAAAAGCCGGCGCTGGGCGTCGTGCAGATTGTGACCCGAATCATCCGCGACTCTGTTGATCGGCGCCGCCAGGAACAGGGCGTCGGGGAGGTCGTCCACCGTGATCGTGGCGTCCTCCGCCAGGATTTGGGCGCGCTCCAGTACGTTGGCAAGTTCGCGAACATTGCCCGGCCAATCATACCGGGTCAGCGCCTCCAGCGCCGCCGGCGCGACGCGGCGCCGCGCCGGCCCAACTTGGCGCGTCGTTAGGAAATACTCGACCAACTCAGGCACATCCGATCGCCGCTCCCGCAGCGGCGGCAGCCTCAGCGTGATGACGTTGAGCCGGTAGTACAGCTCCTCATGGAAGCGGTTCGATTTGATCTCGTCTTCCAGCGAACGGTTGGTCGCGGCCACCACGCGGACGTCGGCTCGCTGCTCGGTCGTGCCGCCGACGCGGCGGAAGTGCTCGTCTTCCAATACGCGCAGCAGCTTGGCCTGGAGCCCCACTGCCTTCTCGCCGATTTCGTCGACGAACAACGTGCCGCCCTCGGCCACTTCCACGAGGCCCGGTTTGGCGCTGACAGCGCCGGTGAAGGCGCCCTTCTCGTGTCCGAACAGTTCGGTCTCCAGCAGGCTTTCCTGCAGCGCGGCGCACTTGATCGTCACCATCGGATTGTCGCGCCGGGGACTGGCCGCATGGATGGCGCGCGCCACGACCTCCTTGCCCGTACCGCCTGGGCCGCGCACCAGCACGGTCGCGTCGGTCGGCGCCACTATCTCAATCAGGGCGGCGATCTTGCGAATCGACGAGCTGGAGCCGACCAGCCGGTGCTGCGGCTCCTGACGATGCACCAGCTGCACGAGCCGCTGTTCCCGGCGAGCTAATCGCACCTTTTCGTAGGCCTTTTGGATATGTACTTCCAGCTCCGGCAAGTGGAACGGCTTGAGGAGCTAGTCGTAGGCGCCCTTCTTCATGGCCGCCACGGCGGTTTCGACGCTGCTGTGGGCCGTAAGCAGCAGCGCCTCCAGCTCGGGCTGACGTTCCTTGAGCTTTTCCAGCAGCTCGACGCCGTTGATGCCGGGCAGATGCAGGTCGAGCACCGCCACGTCGAAGCGCGTCTTGGCGGCGATTTCCAAGGCCGTCTCGCCGCTGGCCGCGTTGGAAACCGCCAGGCCTTTGCGCTCGAAGCGCGCGACCAGCGTGCGACGCATTTGCTCGTCGTCGTCCACGAGCAAGAGCCGGATCGGCGTTCGTGGGTTGCTCGACATGGCTGCGGCGGTTTGCTCCCAATTCGGGGGAAAGGCTTGTGGCTCAGCCCGCTTCGGGGCCGCGCCCATCGTCGCCGCCCAGCGCGGCTCCCGTATGGTGCTCATGGCTGCCTCGGTCCGCTGGACGGCTACCAGACCGGAGACAGACCGATGCGCTGATGCGCGACGCCGACGCGGAGGCGGCCCTCAAAATAGGTCGCGTCAAACACGCCCTCCAGCAGCAGCTTGAAGCAATCCGCCTGCAACCCCTTCAGTCTGGCCGACATGCTGGGGTCCCGAAGAAACGCTCGCGTGTACGGCTCAGCCAGCAGGTGCTCATAGAACCGTTCGGCGAACTCCGCGGCGCGGCCCGCGAACGCTTCGCGCAGCTTGCGCACGTTTTCGGCGTCCGCATCCGTCAAACCGAGGAACGCTTGTCGGCGACGGCGTTCCGCTCATCCATCCCATAGCGCTTTAGAAAGGGCATGCTCAACCCCGGCCGCAAGTCTCGAGCCTCCGGCGCCGTGCGCCGGTCGCCTGTCGTCGTGGCGCGGTTGCAGAGTTGCATTTTGTCGCCGTGGGGCATTTCGTGCAAGGCTTGACGACCGTCGTACAGGCTGATCCCACTACCTCAATGACAATGTGCAGCAGCGACATGCCCTCCAGCAAATTCTGCAAGATCGGGTGATCTGCTTGCCGCCGCTGAACGGCACGCTGGCCCGACGAATCATTGAGCGTACCCGCATTTATTCCGCGCTTAAGGGTTTGCGCGGCCAGCAACCCGCAGACGTGGAGCTGCTGGAGGCCATACTGGCGCGATTCAGCCTGCTCCTGGCAGACTTCGTCGCGGACATACAGGAGGTCGAAATGAATCCCGTTCTGGCGTCGCCGGGCCGGATCGCAGCGCTCGACGCCCGCGTGCTGCCGATGCCAGCGGGAGCCGCACCGGATGCCCGCCCCCATCTCGCCATCCACCCCTATCCCAACCAGTACACGGCGCCGTTCCGGATTCGCACGTCCTGTCCGGAACAGAAGCGAGCGTTCCCGCACAGCCGACGCGAGGACCGCACAGAACTGGCAAAGGCGAAAGGGCGACAGCTGAGCGATTTCACAAGATGGGCGGCGCCGGCAAGGTCTTCCCGCGGGGAAAGCTAGGGCTGCTGTAGGCGTTTCATGCGACGCGCGCTGGGTTCAGGCGGCCGAGGCTGGATTTCGTGTGATTTTTCAGTGCCGCGTCGCCGCCGCGGCCATTTGCCGCGCAGAGTTGCTCAGGTATCTCCACACCATTCACCGGGAGGCAACGGCCATGACAGCGATCGCCCTGCACACGTACCGTCAGGTTGCCAGTCTTGTCCAGCAGGGACAGACCACCGAGGCGAGGGAGTTGGCCTTGCGAATTCCAATCGACCATTTGCGCGGGCGGGCGCTGCTGCTGGCGAATTTCAGCCGGAGGATATAGCAATTCCGGCTCAGCGGCCGTTATACGATATACGGCCGCAGTCGCGCCTCCAGTTCTCCGACGCTGTGGACGCAGAGGCCGACGCCGCCCAGCTCATTGACCCGCGTCAAGAACGCCGCCTGGTCGGGCCGGGGTTTTTCCCCGGCCCGCTTCACTTCCACGGCCAGCAGGTTGCCAAACTGCACCGGGCCTTCGCCAACTATTTCCACCCGCTGCGGGAGTATGCCGAGAATGTCGGATACGCCGCGGAGGCCGACGAAGCGCCGATAGCCGCCGTCCTTTCGCGGAATCGCCCCCTGGTTCTGTCTCCAGGCGAAGATGCCCTGCAGCAGCAGATATTGCAAACATCCGGCCAGCACGTCGGATTCGCGATCGAACGCTCGCACGGCGATCACTCCCAGGCGCACGTTTGTATACGCCTTGCAATCGGCAACGGCGCCAGGGAAACTTCAAGGGAAAGGGGCAGCACCGCTGGGTTGACTCTTTCGCCTGGCGGCACGAAAGCGTAGAATGAGGATAAGGGAATTGACCGATCCGTGCGGTTGAGATGTGCCTGTCGCGGAACGGACGCCGTCGGCGCCTCATCCGTTGAATGTTCTCCCATGACCGGAAACGAGGTGACGTCATGTCCGGCCCGCGCTTCTTTGCTCTCCTCCTTGCAACATTGGCGGCAGTCCTGCTGTGGCTGACGCCGACTCCAGCTCCGGCGGCCGGTTCTCATAGCGGCGGCGGCGGCCACAGCGGCGGCGGCGGCCACAGCGGCGGTGGAGGCGGCCACAGCGGCGGCGGTCACAGCGGCGGTGCAATCGCCGTCGGTGGCGGCCGCGGAGGGGCTGTGGTCGTCGGCGGCGGCCGCGGAGGCGCTGTCGTGGTTGGGGGCTACCGCGGCGGCTACTACGGCGGCTATCGCGGCGGATACGGCTACGGCGGCTATTACCGCGGCGGGTATGGCTACGGCGGCTATTACCCAGGTTACTTCGGCGGCCTCGGAGGGTACGGCGGCGGCTACGACTACGGCGCGCCGACCTACATCTCCGATTACAGCTCGCCGCCGCAGACGGTCGTCCTGACCCCAGGCGGCGGGGACACGGGCGTCGCCGGCCCTCCACCGGACCAGCAAGGACCGCCGCCGCCCCCCGACGGAGCGGCCGGCGTAACCGTTTTTGTGCCGCCGGACGCCGATGTCTTCTTCAACGGCGCACCGACGCAACAGAAGGGCGAGCAGCGAGAATTCGTCACGCCGACGCTGCCGATCGGCCGCAGTTTCCAGTACCAGGTCGAGGCCCGCTGGACCGCGAACGGCAAGCCGGTCGATCAGACGCGCACCGTCGTCGTCCATTCCAACGACCGCTTCCTCGTGGATTTCACACGGGCCGAGCCCCTGGCGCCTCCGACCCCTGCTCCACCGAAGCCCGAGTAAGGACCGGCGTAGGCGCGATTGATTCTTGAGGCGTCTCCAGGATGCGGTAGAATGGGCGGCCGACGCCCGACCCCCTCCTAGGAGACGCCTTTCATGTTCCCCGATCCCCTCTCCCCCGTCGTCACGCGCCGCACCGCGCTGGGCGCCGCTTTAGGGGCTGCCGGCGTCGCGCTCGGCGCCGCCCGCGCCGCCGCGGCCGATTCAGAGCCTGACGCCCGCCGCTCCTCGCCGAAGCGCTACGACATGAAGAAGTCCATCAATCAATGGGCCTTTCCCTATCCCGACCGTATGAGCCTGAAGGAATGCATGCAGCTCGCCAAGGACGCGGGCTTCGACGGCATCGAGCTGAATTACGATCTGGACAACGACCTGTCGCCGAAGGCCGGGCCGAAGGAGCTGAAGGCGATCCGCAAAATGGCGGATGAGATCGGCATCGCGATCAGCGGCCTCTGTTCCTTCCTATTCTGGCCGTATCCATTGACGAGCAACGACGAGGCCAAGCGGTCGCGCGGCCTGGAGCTGGCGACGAAGATGACCGAGGCGGCCCACGAAATGGGCGTGGAAAATCTGCTCGTCGTGCCCGGCGCCGTCCACATCCCGTGGCGGACCGACCACGAGCCGACGCCGAATGATGTGTGCGACAAGCGGGCGCGCGAAGTGATCGGCCAACTTCGGCCGCTCGCCAAGCAGCTCCGCGTCCATCTGAATATCGAGAACATCTTCTTCAACGGATACCTCATGACGCCGTTCGAGATGAACGCCTTCGTGGATAGCTTTCAGAGCCGATGGGTCCGTGTCCATTTCGATACGGGTAATATCATGCTGTTCCAGTTCCCGGAACACTGGATCGCCCAGCTGGGCACGC
>DATKHW010000116.1:0-6868 GCA_035546275.1 Gemmataceae bacterium | reverse complement strand
CCGAACGGCGCCACGCTTGTCAGCGGCGGCATGGACTGCGCCGTCCGCCAGTGGGACGTCGCCTCCGGCAAGGAAATCCGACCCTTCGCCGGGGCCGCGGGCCAGGTGCGGGTGTTGGCCGTGTCGCCGGACGGTAAGACCGTGGCCTCCGCCGGCGTCGATCGCCGGGTCCATCTGTGGGATGCGGCCAGCGGCGAGGAACGCCGCTCGCTGGAAATCGCCGAGGGCGATATCACCACGCTGCTCGGCTTCTCGCCAGACGGCCGAAGCCTGACGGCCGTGGGCCGCGGCGGCGGCAACCACGTCCGCGTCTGGGATGCGGCCGACGGCGCGGCGCGAAGCGCCTTTTCCCTATCCGAAAAGGATTACCACGAGGCGTTCGCCCTGTCCCCGGACGCGTCGGCCGTGGCGGCGTTCGGCGACCCGGACGGATTCGCCGTTTTCGACGCGGTGAAGGGGGAAATAAAATCCAAGGAGGACACGGAGCGGCGCGGCTTGCAGGCGGGCACCTTCTTGAACGGCAAGACGCTGGCGGTGCTGCGCCGCGCCGACAGCCTGGCGGCGCGCTTCGGCGCCCTGCTGCTGTGGGACTCGGCCGCAGGGTCGGGGGACATGATCGCGCTGAAATCCGATCTCGGAGCGGTGTTTTGGGCCGCCGCATCGCCGGACGGCAAGGTCGTCGCCGCGGCCGGCTCCGGCGGGCTGATTCGGCTGTGGAGCGTGGCGACGGGCGAGGCGATCGCCTGGCTGGACGCCGAATCGGATTTCGTGCTGGCGGAGGCTTTTTCCGCCGACGGTCGGATGCTGGCCACGTCCGGCTTGGACGGCACGGTGTCGGTGTGGGAGATCGCATCGGCTTCCCGCCGCTGCCGGCTGAAAGGCGGCCAAGGGTACATTGACGCACTGGCTTTCTCGCCGGACGGCCGGCGGCTCTACACCGGCGGCCACGACGGCACGGTGCTGGCGTGGGACCTGACCGACCAGCGAGCGACGGGCTTCGGCCCCCTCGACCCCGCCAAGCTCGACGATCAGGCGCTCGAAGCGCTGTGGGACCAGCTGGCCGCCGGCGACGCCAGCCTGGCCTACCGCGCCATGTGGACGCTGGCCGCCGCGCCCAAGCGATCGGCGCCGTTCCTCCTGGCGCATCTGCACCGGCCGGCCCCGACGGCGGCGGCAATGGTTCGTTGGATCGCGGACCTGGACAGCGATGATTTCCAGACGCGCGAACGGGCCTCCGCCCAGTTGCGCTGGTTCGACGAAGCGACCGAAGCGGCCCTGACCACGGCGCTGGCTGGCCGACCGTCTCCGGAAGCGCGGCGGCGGATCGAGGAGCTGCTGGAATGGATTCACAAGGCGCGTGTCGGCGTCCATCCGCCGGATGCGCGGGTGGTTCGTGCCATTGAGGCGCTGGAGCACGCCGGCACGGCGGGGGCGCGGAAGGCGCTGGCGGACCTGGCCGACGGCCCAGAGATGAGCCTGACGCGCGAAGCGAAAGCGGCGCTGGAACGGCTGCGGAGACGCTGACCCAATGGTCCGCCCCGATCTCCGAGCGGCGGTTTTTGTTGACGAGCATCGAGGAAGCTGATAACAGAGAGCGAAGTTGGCGAGAGCGTCCCCGCACAGCAAAGGAGCAGCGGCCATGGCAGCCCCCCTTCCGTATCTGAATTATCAAGAACTCGCAATGGAGCTCAAAAACTACAAATGGCAGCAGAGCACCGGAATCCCGTTCACGCCCTTCTACGTGCAGATCGTCGCCCAAGCCGGCGCGATCGCGGACAGCTACATCGTCTGTCCCTGGGGCTTTCTCCGACTGGGCAGCGCCAGCTCGATCACATGGACCAAGCCGGTTCCGGATTCGGCCGGTCCAAATAAGCCAACCGTCCGGCCCTACCAGGACTATTGCATATGGACCCCGCCGGGTTGGTTTCGCTTCAACGTCGATCTGCCCAAACTGGCTGCTACCTGGGCCAACGGCAAATACGTCCACATCACCCGCACCGGGGACCCACGCGGGCCTGTGAACAGCTGCTACGGTTTCGTCTATTCCGTGGTGAAATGGCTGATGCAGTCGCCGCAGCTTCAGGATACGGAGAAAGGCGTTGAGCTGGTCGGCTCGTGGGACAACGGCCGTGGGAACGTGCCGTCCGGCATCCGGGTCGTCTGGAACAATGCGGCCGGCGAGCTCCTGTTCACCGGGATGCCGAGCGGCTTCCCGAAGGCGGCGAAGTGCCCATTCACCAACTGGCAATACCTCCGTGAGGGGAACGTAACCGCCAAGAACGAGTTCGGCCTGAACTGCACGATCGGCTTTAGCGGCGTCCCCGATTTGTGGTTCGAAATCACCGCCACGGTTCCCGTCGCGCCGGGCAATCGGCAGACGACGACGCGAACCGGCGCCTGGCCCAATTAGGTTCAGGCCTTATTCGGTCTGAATAGCGGGATAACGCCCCGCTGCCGGCGCATGGCCGCAGCGGTCACGGCGCTGTTCCTTTCCCGGACCCTCGCTGACGGATACATTTCTTGTTGTGCCCCAATCCCGCACAATCCTGCGGCCCGGCCCGCCAAGGAGTTCCGTGATGCGCCGGCTCTTTCCCTTCATCGCCCTCGCGCTGCCGGCGTTCCTCCCCGCAGCGGCTTACTGCGCCGACGATCTCGGCCTGCGCGTACCGCCCGGCTTCCGCATCACCCTTTACGCCGACCAGGATCTCGCAAACGACATTTATGCTATGACGCTCGACGCCGACGGCCGGATAGTCGTCACGAGCCAGGGGTGGATCAAGCGCCTTCTCGACACAACCGGATCGGGCAAGGCGGACAAGGCCGAGATCATCGCCCCGACGGCGACCGGCGGCATGGGCATGTGCTTCGACGGCGGCGATCTCTATTTCTGCGGCGACGGCTGGTTCTCGCGCTATCGGGCTGGCAAGGAAAAGGGGACGCTGGAGCCGAAGCCGGAGAAAATCATTCCGCTGGCGTTCTCCGAACACGGCGGCCATTCCATGCGCAAGGGGCCGGACGGCTGGTGGTGCGTGATCGGCGGCAACGACAGCGGCATCGATCAGCGCCACGTTACGCGGGCCGGCTCGCCGATCCAGAAGCCGGAAGCCGGGGCGATCTTGCGGCTGCCGCCGGATTGCAAAAGTTGCGAAGTGATCGCTCACGGCTTCCGCAATCCGTACCGCTTCGATTTCAACGCCGACGGCGAAATCTTCACCTACGACAGCGACGTGGAGGCCGATTACTTCCTGCCGTGGTACTCGCCGACGCGGCTCTACCACGTCGCCTACGCCGGCCACCACGGCTGGCGGCTCACCGGCTATATGCGCAGCTGGGCCAGGCCGGATTACTATCTCGATACGGTCGATATCCTCTATCCGATCGACCGTGGGTCGCCGACCGGCGTGACCTGCTACCGGCACGACCAGTTCCCGGAGCATTACCATGGCGGCCTCTTCGCTTGCGACTGGACCTTCGGCAAAATCTACTACTGCCCGCTCACGCCGGACGGGGCGACGTACAAAACCAAACCGGAAGTCTTCGTCGAGGCGGTCGGCGCCAGCGGCTTCGATCCGACGGACATCGCCGTGGCGCCCGACGGCTCGCTGTTCGTCAGCATGGGCGGCCGCAAGACGCGCGGGGCGGTGTACCGGATCGAATATGTCGGCGACGGCAAAACGCCGCTGCGGCGGGCGCCGGAAGCCAAGACGGACCTGGATCGGGTGTTGCAAGCGCATCAGCCGCTGGATGCGTGGTCGCGGGCGCAGTGGGGGCCGCTGGCGCGGAAGCTCGGAGCGCAGCCGTTCCTGGACGCGGTCGCGGATGACAAGGCGGATGAGGCGGATCGGGTGCGGGCGGCGGAAGTGCTGACGGAGCTGTTCCACGGCGTGCCGGTCGAAATGGTGGAAAACGCTCGGAAATGGCCGGCGCGGGTTCGCGCGCGGATCGCCTGGTCGGAGGACCGAGTCTTCGATCCGAAAAGCTGGCCGGCGCTGGATCAGCTCTGGCGGTGCGACGACCCGCGCGTCCAGCTGGCGGTCCTCGCCACGCTGGCGGACCATGTCGGCGACCTCAAAGAAAACCTCGGGACCGTGGTCATCGGCTTGATTGACAGCTCTGACAAGCGGGTACGGCAGGCCGCAGCGCGGCTGGCGTCGCTGCTGCCCGAGGACCAGTGGCGAGAACTGACGCATTCCAAAGCCCTGGCGCTCGACTCGGACGGCCTGGGCGAGCAGTTGGCCGCGCAGTGGCGTCATGGGCCAGGCGAAGTACGGGACGAGGACGTGCATGCGGCGGTCACTCTCCTAAAGAGGGGGGGACCGGCGCGTCAACGCTTGGATGCGCTTCGGCTGCTGATGCTTGCGCTCGGCGACTGGCGCCGAAAGGACCCG
Organism: Gemmataceae bacterium; assembly: GCA_035546275.1. Taxonomy (GTDB): domain Bacteria; phylum Planctomycetota; class Planctomycetia; order Gemmatales; family Gemmataceae; genus UBA4732. The sequence continues at coordinate 2,480 of DATKHW010000116.1, read as the reverse complement.
CCGGCGGAGGTCTACACGGCCTATTCCCTGCAAGCGTCCCTTGAGGGGCATGAAAAGGAGCTGGAACAGGCGCAAAGCGAAATTCGCAGATGGTTCCCCTCTGGAAATGAGCTGCTGGATGAAGAATCGACCCGTTTGCTGGCGATGGTGGAGGACGCCGACGATTCGCTGCCGCCGAAGATCGCGGCGATGTGGACGCCGACGAGTTCGGCGACCCGCGATATGCACTACCTGATCGTCTGCTCGCGGCTGCGGGGCAAGCGCGACGACAAGGCGGCTGGACAGGTCGCCGACGCCGTCCTCGGCCTCGACCGCAAGCTGGAAGGCCAGGCGCAGCGCAACAAGCAGAACTGGAACGCCCGCCTCGTCGAGGTGCTGACGGAACTCGTCAAGAAAGATCCCCGATTGCCGGATGCACTCCTGCATCACAAGGATTTCGTTCGCCCCGCCCACGTCGCGCTTGCGGCCTGTCTCGACGCCGACGATCGGAAGACGGCGGCCCGAATGTTCCTCGCCGCCGTCAAGAAAGACGACGATTTCGCCTGGTCCGGCCCGCTGATCGACCTGCTGAGTCTGCTGCCGGCGGAGGAAGTGCAGCCTATTTTCCGCCGGCAATGGTCGGAATACGGTCTGCGCGACGCCTTGCTGCTCAAGTTGACGGACAAACCGGAGGAAGTGGACCGCGAAAAGTTCCTGACCGGCCTGGAGTCTGGCCAGGCTCAAGTCGTCTCGGCGTGCCTGAAGGCATTGGCGGAATTGCCGCGCGACGAGGAGCCGCGGCGGCTTGTGCCATTAGTGCGGCTGCTGCGGCAGCTGACGCTGGAACCAAAGGAGAAGGAAACGCGCGTGCTGGTCTGCGCGCTGTTGGCCCGGCAGACGGGACAGCCGTTCGTCTTCAAGGAGGACGCCGACGATCCGGCCGCGCTCAAGCGCATTTACGATCCGGTGTTTGCGTGGTTCGAGAAGGAGCATCCGAAGGAGGCCGCAATGGCGCAGGGCGACGGCGATGAAGACCCGGCCGTCTGGGCCAAGGTCCTGCTAGCCGTGCCCTGGGATAAAGGCGACGCCGGCCGCGGCGAGGCGGTGTTCCGCACCCGCGGCTGCGTCACCTGCCACACCGGCACGACGCGACTCGGCCCCGACCTGACCGGCGTCGCGACCCGTTTCTCGCGCGCCGACCTGTTCGACGCGATCATCTACCCCAGCCGCGACGTGGCGCCGCTATACCGCGTCACCCGCGTCGAGACGCGCGGCGGCCAGACGTATTTCGGCATCATCGCCTTCGAGTCGGCCGACGGCCTCATCCTGCAAACCGGCGCCGCGACGACGGTGCGCGTCGCCACGCCGGACATCGCCTCGCGCAGCCCCAGCACGCGGTCGCTGATGCCCAACGGGCTGCTCAAGGACCTCAAGCCCGACGACTTGGCCGACCTCTATCGCTTTCTGCAAACGCTGAAACCGCCGAAGTGAATGCCGCGATACGCACGTGCAATTACGACTCCGCTTGTTCCAGAAGCCCGCGCAGCTTGCGGTGCGCGGGCGTCCGGCCCTTGGAAAGCGTGCGCATCTCCGCCAACGTCAGATGCGGATCGGGAAAGGGGAGGAGGCCGACGGCGATTTCCAGGCTGCCTTCCAGGGTGTAGCTGCCGTCCACCAATTCCACGCGGACGCCGGCGGCCCGGACCAGACCGAGATCGCGATAGAAGCCTCGGACGTCGATCTTGAGGCGGCGCGTCAGGGCGTCGCGGGTGAGCGGCTTTTCGGAGACGAGATGGAGCAGGCGCACCAGCCGCTCGAAGCGATCCGGCGTAACGCCCGGTCGCTCGGCGGGGGGCGGCGGAGAGGTGGTCTTTTTGGCCATGCCGTCCTCGATGGGGCCTCGGGCGCGGCGAGACGCCTAAACAGACATGGTAAAACGACAGCTGGCGGAATGCAACGGGCGGACGCCGTGACCTTTCACGGGATCGTGGGCCGCATGGGCGCCGACGTGAGGACGAGGTCCGGGCGGTGGAAGAGACGGCACGAAAGAAGGAGGCGTCATAAAGGAAAAAAGGGCAGGTGGAAAGATGAACGTTCCCTTTTGCCTACCCCCTTTTGCCTTCTGCGGGCCTCAGTAGTCGAACGCCTCCGGCGTGATCGCCTCGGGCCCCACCTGAATGATGCGGAACTCGACGCGCCGGTTCTGGCCTCCTTCCTGGTCATTCCGCGGGAACATCACGACCGGCTCGGCGCCGCCCAGCCCCGCCGACTTGAACTGGCTCTCGTCCAGGCGGTAACCGTGCTTCTTCGCGTAATCCAACACGGCCCGCCGCACCGCGGCCGCCCGCCTGTTCGACAGGTCCGTCAGCATCTTCAGGTAGGCGTCCATCGTCATCACGCCCCCTCCAATCATCGGCACCGGTAAGTCGCCCAGGTTCTCCGTGTCGATCATCGCGAGGATCTGCTTCATGTCGTTCATCTCAAACTCGCTGCCGTCCTTG
>DATKHW010000115.1:0-9172 GCA_035546275.1 Gemmataceae bacterium | reverse complement strand
GCGGTGGACGGCGCCAGACGCGACGGGTCCACTCCGCGGAAAACGAAAAAGCCGACGTGGCGGAACGCCCAGGCGGCGTTCGACCACGTCGGCTTACTCATCGACAGGCCCCCCGGCGCGGCCGGGTTGCTCTTCCTCAAGTCGTCCGACGATTTAGATGGATTGTATACCTCTTGGAATGGGAAATCAAGCGAATTTCCAGATTTCCACACGTCGGAATAGCCGAATAGGCGGCGCAGCGTGCGGTGGATCGTCAGTCCGCCACGGTTCGCCACGGCGTTGGCGGAGTACCCATGAGCGCCTCACGGATCCTTATCGCCGCCCTGCACTGTCCATACCTCCATGTCCGCCGCTCCGCCGCCGCCGCTCGCCGCCGGATGTCGGGCGACGATTGACACGGATTTGCAAGAGTCGAGAAGGTAGTGGAAGTCAGGGACGCCTTTCGGCTCCGAACCGGTCAACCGTCTCGACGCCGTCTTTGCCATCATGTGCTCCCCCCGAGGCTAATCCACTCAGCCCGGCGTCATTGCGTAGGGACCACCATATACACCGTTTGCCCTCCGTAGAGGTATGCTTGGTAGTACACGCCGTCGCAGAGATAATAGGTAACGCCGTCGATCACGACCGTTTGGCAGTCAGGAGGCAGGTCCCCATAGTAGTAATAGGACGCGTCGTCTATCACGAAGGAGCTGTACCCAGGACGGAAGCGCCTGAAATAGTCGTCTTTGTAGGGATTGCGGTAGGCGCCCCTGGACGCTGCGCCCGCGTAATGCTCGGATCGGACGGCGCCGGCCCACACCGCGGGGCCGACGACTCGGGCAGGGGCCGCCGGGCGGGCGCCGTCGTAATGGACCGACCCTGCGTGAGCAGGGGACCCTGCGTGAGCAGGGGGCCCTACGTGAGCAGGGGGATGGCCGCCATGCTGAGCGCTGATGGGGGCTGCCGCCCATATCAACGTCGCCAGACCCAGAACCACGGCGCCTGCCTGGAAAATGATACGTCTCATGATTGCTTCTCCTTTTGTCGCCGAACAGGGCACGGGGCCCTGCAACATGCCCAGCACCCCGCGCCGGCCTTGATCCGGCGCCGGACGCTTCTATTCCCGACCACTTTCTGCCGCTCGTTACGTCGGCGGCAATTGTTGCCACGGCCTCGCTCGCCCCGTTACTTGCCGGCTGCCTTCACGGGTTTGGGCTCGGCGTGCCGGTTCAGGAAATCGACTTTCCGGATGCCCTCCGGCTGCTGGAACTGAAACAGATCGTCGGTCAGCTTGGGGTTCACGTCCCAGCGATGGATGACGGCGGTGTATTGCGGCTCGTCCATCTGCCGCTTGAAAGTGATCAGGAGCTTGCGCGGCAGCGGCTGTTCGCTGGCGTCGATCCAGATTTGCCAATCCAAGAGCTTCTGCCGGAATGCCAGGTGATGGCACTCGACCTTGCCCACATGGTGCAGACCGACATACGTGCCGCTTTGCACGTTTTCCGTGAACACCTTGTAGGTGTCGGCAAACAGGAAGTCGGCCAGCGTCTGGTCCGTGTCGAATCGGTCGTGCAGATCGTCGAGCATCGCGTCGATGCTGCCAGGCACCTTCTCGGTGGCGTAGGTCTTTTGTCCGCGGTCGAAGACGGTGACCGTCTTGCCGTCGTAGTAAAACAAGGAATTCGCCGTGTCCCCCTCGTCCTCACCGAACACCTTGTTGGGCCGGCTCACGGACAAATGGCGCTGGTTGCTGAGCTGAATTTTCTGACCATCGTCTTGTACTTCGTCAAAGAATTCCTCCACCTGGAACGAGTACGTCTTGAGGCTCGCCAGATAGCTCGACATGGCCTTGAGGCACTGGTCCGCCTTGGGCTCGATCTTCGGGGCTTCTGGCGTGGATTCGATCTTGGGGACCCCTTGCTGCGAGCCGCCCACGAGAGCTGCGCCCGCCAGCACGGCCGCGACCGCCAATCCGACCGCCGTCATTCGTCTTCTCATGATCCAATCCTCCGTTATCCATGGGATTCACATATCCATGGGATACACACCCGCCCCGACTTCTGGATCAGTCGGCAAAGCTACACGCTGTGAGTTGGTCTCAGCGTTCATCCCAGCCGGCCAGAACGCGCTCGATCTCTTCCTTGTGCCGCGTCTCATCGGCGACCTGGTTTTCCAGGCTCACCTTGAGGCCGACGTCGCCGAAGGCGGCCGCCTGGCGGAGCCGCTCGTCGTAGTCCGCGATCGCTTGTTTCTCGGCCGCCAGCGCGTACTCCAGCATTTCCCTCGGCTGGTCGGCGTGGGGTATGGCGCGCGGTTCGGTCGTTGGTTCGCCTCCCAGTGCGGCGATCTTGTCCGCCAGGAACTGGGCGTGTGCCTGTTCATCCACAATCTCGGCCTGGAAGAGCGCGCGCAGTTCTCTGCGGTACGGGCCAGTGAGCTTGGCGGAGTAATGGGTGTACATCAGGATGGCCTGATATTCCCCGGCCAGGTCGTTATTGAGCCCCTGGATCAGCGCCTGTCGATCCACGGCCGTGGAGGCCGACTCATCGCCCATACCGGCTCCGGCTTTTCTCTCGTTGTGAGGATGCGTTCGGACGGATGTGGTCATGGTCATTATCTCCTTTACTGGTCCGCTACCGCTGCAACCGGCCCCAGGGATGCTGGGAACCGAGCAGCGACCTGTTGCGCCGTTTTCGAGGTTGACTCGTCTTTCCGCAGCACTCTCTTCCGCCGCCCCGCAGGCGCTGTCACCCCGCAGTCGAGCAACGCCCATTCCGTGCCATTTCCTGAGGCGCCTGGTACGTGACGGTCAGGTTGTAGCCAGGCTTCGGATTGGTAGGGGGCGGGTTCACCGAACGAATGCGGAACGTATACCAGCCAGTGGCGGCGGCAGTGGCTTCGATCGCCTCACCCTGTGCCGTCGTCATCGTGTAGATTCGCCTCCCGGCCGGGGCCCCGCCTGGGTCCGACAGTTCCAGAACCAAACTCGTTTCATCCGTCCAGGAGCACGTGTCGTACCGGAGCGATCCTCGAATGGGCTTGCCCTGCGCCGCCCACACGCGCCCCACTTGCACGAACTGCGCGTCGGCGGGCTTGATGTCCAGATCCTGGGCCCCTTCGTAATCCTGGGAGACGCTGTGGCCCTCGCCGACAAATCCCCCGCCGATTCCGGCCCGCGAGTAGCAGACGTAGCCAAGACCTCCCTCGTTCCTGGGGATGATGATGGTCGCGCGGCCGTAGCCATCTGTCCGGACGTCAACGCCATGTCCCGTGTAATCGTGCAGGATCACGTTTGATGCGAAGCCCGTGTCCACCGTGATGGCGTGCGGCGCAAGGCCGTTGTTGTTCAGACCGACCAGGAGATGGGGTCCACCCAACCGCTCGTAGGCGAACACGTCGTGGTCGTGCCAGCGCCGCTGCGTCGGGCCGTCCGCCAGCTTCTCATGAATCCAGATCAGGTTGTCGATGATCGGCTTCAGCCCGTAGCAACCCCGATCCTCGCTGTAGTCCCTAAAATAGACGCACGGATAGCCCTCGGACGTCAGGAGATACGCATAGGCTTGCGGCTTGTTCCGGCGAATCGGCCCATGCTCGGAGTCCGTATCGTGGTTCTCCACGAAGGTGACGGCGTGCCGAGGGTCGATATTGGCCAGGCCCGGGTGATCCAGTCGCGACATGTCGAAGGAGCCCGCGTTGTTGCACATCTCGCAGAGAAAACCGCGGAGTGGAAAATCGAAGGCGCTGGCGCGGCCGCGCATGCCGCTGGGGTTGGCGACCCAATCGTGGACCAGGGCCACATCGCCGTCGAAGAACTCCCCCACTACGAACTTGCCTTTGAGCGCGCCGTGGTTTAGCAAGGGCCAGACGAAGTCCGTGGACATCCCCTTGACGAAATCCACGCGAAAGCCCTGGATGTCCAGAGCCCGCGTCATCCAGTCGGCGCTGGCCAGCAGTCCACCGAAGACGTAGGCGTGGGGCTTGCCGTTGACCGGCGCCAGGACGGAGCCGAAGGATAAGTCCTGGAGGACCTTGGGATCGCGCTGGATGTCGCCGCCGTGGAAGTTGGACGGGTTCTTGGGAAAGCGCCCGCCGCCGGGCTTGCCGTCGGCGTCCACGTAGCGGAAGGTCTTGCCTTCGTGGCCGCTGCCCCCGTTCCGGTGGTGCTCCACCAGATCCACATAGACGTCCAGGCAGTTTGCCCGCAGCATGGCCACGCAGCGGGCCAGCTGCTCGCGGGTGCCGTAGCGCGTCGGCACAGTCCCTTTCTGGTCCCTGGACCCCAGGTCGTAGTCATCGAAGGAATCGTAACCGACCGAGTGAATCCCGGAATTCCCCTTCCACACCGGGGGCAACCAGACCGCAGTAAAACCCGCCTGGCGAAGCGCGTGGCCTTGCTTGGCAAGATGGTCCCACCACCACTCGGCGCCCTGGTCGCCGTCCGCGGGGCACGGAACCCCCTTGTCCCCCTGCCTGTAAAATGCTTGGAGCAGAACACCCATTGCTGATTCCCTCTTCGCGGCAGCTGGCGCGAACCGCTCTGCTCGACTGGCGGCGTCTCGGGCGCCGGGGGAGAGGCGCCTGAGAAAGGAACGCGCCGGTCAGCAGTCGGCAGAGGTCGCTTGCTGATCCCCAGGGGCCGCGAGCGCCTGGGATCGGAATCCAGTGTGACGCATAGCAAAGCTCCTTCTTCGGGTCTCCCGATACGCGAGAGCCCACCGCAACATCGGACTCTCGCGGTGGATTCGTTCTTACGGCTTCTGGCGGTGGGCCGGGGCGTCGGCGCCGATCTCGCAGCCCGTTCTCGAACCGAGCTGTGTCACACGGATCGTGGACGAAGCCCGGCAATGGTCAGGACGATGCCCGCGGCCAGCAGGACGACGCCCACGATCGGGTTGAACACGATCGTGTGCGGTTTCGAGACGTCGATTTTGAAGAACCCGGCGTCCGCCACGCGCTCCGTGGTGAAGAGCGTGAACGTCGGGACCGCCAGGGCGACGACGCCCAGAACCACCAGAATCAACCCGATCACGAGGAGCAGTTTCATTTTCAGCCTCCGTTTTGTGTTGAACAATCCGCTTGCCAGACAACGCTGCGGACGGGCGCCCCGCAATGACTCCTCTTCGTTCAGCCCCGGCGGCGCCCTTCAACAGACTGGCAGCAAGGCGCCTCGTCTGGCCATGGTTCACCCCCTCATGCCGCCGTTCTGCCTCAGGATGGCCGCTGGTTACTGCGACCATCACACGCCGCCAAAAACAAAAAGCCGACGTGGCGGAACACCCGGAGGTGTTCGACCACGTCGGCTTACTCGTCAACGGGACCCCCGGCCTAGCCGGGTTGCCCTTCATCAAGTCGTCCGACGACTTCAGCTCAGATATTGATGGGAACCGATTAAAAGGCTTCTTCGGCTCTTCTCATAGTCCTATTATACAGGGCCAGGCGGCGAATGCAAGGGAATTTTCCGCCGTGCTTAATATCATATTCGGCAGATCGCGTGGAAGCAGATCGCTTCGATTCCGTCGCCGCGCTCGCGCTGGGGCCTTGAGCCGCGCTGTCGTCGCTTCACCGCATCGCCGCCGCCGCCGACTGTGGATGCACGTCCGTGTTGACGGTGAACGTCTCCAGCGTCATCGGCCCGAACGAGGTGGTGAAGGCCACATCCACGGCGTCCCTGCCGCGCGCCATGACCACCCGGCCGACTCGCGGCGTGTTGTGCCGGGCGTCAAAGGTGTGCCACCGGCCGCCGAGGTACGCCTCGAACCAGCCGCTGAAGTCCATCGGCGCCGGCGACCACGGCACGCCGATGTCGCCGAGGTAGCCGGTCACGTACCGCGCCGGGACGCCCAGGCAACGGCAGAAGGTCAGGGCCAGGTGATTCAGGTCGCGGCAGACGCCCGTCCGCTCGCGGAACACGTCCAAGGCGCTCCTGGTTGGGCTGGCGAACTGGTAGCCGAACTGGACGTTCCGGTGGACCCAGTCGCAGACCGCCTGCACGCGCGGCCAGCCGAGCGGCGTCTGGCCGAAGAGGGACCAGGCGACGTCGGTGAGTTTGCCGACCTCGCAATACCGGCTTCCCAGAAGCCACGTCAGCATTTCCGGCGGCAGCTCCTCGACCGGTTGCTGTGCGGCGTAGGGGCAGACCGCGTCGGGTTCGCCGCCGTCCTCAATGACGGTCGCATTCCACAGCCGCAGCTTGCCGGGGGAGGCGACGAGCCGGCCGCCGCGGTTGCCGAGCGCGTCGATGAATTCCTGCACGGGGGCGTAAGGCTCGACCTGGACGTGGTCCGGCTGGCGGAGCGATGCGGCCCGCGACGGATGCGTGTAGAGCATCAGGAGCATCGGCGTACGGGCTGGCGCCTGGAACGTTAGTTCATAGCCGATACGAATCAGCATGCAAATTACCTTTCATGCGATCCCTTATTCGTCTTATAAGGGCGATGGGAAAAGGCGAACGCCTTGCGGGCCCAGCGGGCGGGCCGCGGCGCCAGCGGATCGTGGCCGGCGGTTTGTTTTCACAGCGGCGGCATTCCATTGCGGATCGCACCCCACCAGTTGAAGACGGCCGCGGGGGTTTGTCCTTATCCTTGCGATGCGGCGCCGTGGTGATCCGTTGGGCTTGTCACCGTGGCGCCGTTCATGGGATGCCGGCTGGTCGATGCATCGCTGGTAGGGCCGCAAAGGCCCGGTCACCTAGCCCGGCGTGACCAATAATGGCCGTCCGGCCAGACGATTCGATCGCCGCGAACCATCCCCTTAAGGCCCTGGACCCCTTCACCGGGGCTCCAATCTGGAATCCAAACAGAGTCGCTGCGCACCTCTCCCCGGGCGCTGTCGCCGTTCTCATTCGTGAACAGCGCGCGGCCGCTCGGCCGCTGCTGGATGGAACACGGGAGATCCTCATTGCCGTTCATGTACCACGTCCCGTCGAGGTCCGGGACCCGGTCACGCCCGCCGCCATCGACCGATCTCTGGGCCGCAGCGGGGGCCGCGGCCACGAGCAACAACAGGGGCGGCAAAATCATCAGCATACGCTTCATCGTAACGTCTCCTTATAGGCCTCGGCCCGGGCCGGCCCGACGGCCGATAGATGGGAATCCCACCCGGAACCGCTCCAAGCGACTTCGCAGTCGCCGTTCTCCCCCGGCCCGCCTCGATTCAAGGCGTCTCGCGCCGCCAGGGGACGTGGGCGTCGGATTCGCAGGCGCGACCGCCCGCCCATCTCACCTCACTGCGACGACATTCTTCGTCTTGAGCAGGGTTTCGATCTGACGCAGCTTGTAGTTGATGAACAGTACGTTGGGCAGGTCGATTTGATGCCCCTGGGCGCCGGTCGCATGCACGAGCAGGTCGCCGGCGCCAAGGCCCAGGAGGTAGTGGCGAAGGAAGTCGCTCGGCTTCTTCTGCAACGTCATGCCGTCCGTGCTGTAAACCTTCTCGCCGCCGCCGATGTGTTCGCACACCTTGACCTGGCCCGGGGTGAAGGTGATGTAGCGCTGCTTGTCGAACAAGCGCATCCCCAACAGCCATATCACGAACAGGAAGGTCGAGATCGTGAAGTAGCCGGCCATGTTGATGCGGACGTCGAGCATCCAGAACCAGGTGAGCAAGGTTTCCATCCAACCCAGCACGGTGAACACAATGGTCGTCGCCACGACCACGACGATGATCATCACCGACCACATGCCGCGAAACGGCACATTGGTGCCGACGACGACCAGCAGCAGGACCATGACGAAGATCACGCCCAGCGCCCGGTGCGGCGATACGCGGATGAAGGGATTGTCGGCATGCCCATTGTCCTTGATGGGCAAGCCGCTGTGGGTGACGTCGTCCGCCTGGGGGGCCTGGATGATCAGCGAGCGCTCCGTGAGCACATGCGGCGTCGTGACGTCCTCGCCCTTTTCATTCTTGGCCGACGTGTCAATCTCGCCGATGGCGTCGACGTAGGCGACAGCGGTGCGGGGGACCACGACCATCACGTAGCCTTCCGCCCAGGTGATGACGGCCATCACGAAGCCGAAAGCCCAAACCGGCCACCAGTAATAGAGGTTGGAGTGGCTGATGATCGTGAGTTGATGCGGCCCTTCCGGGGTCGCGGGCGGGACGAATGGCGTCGGGGCGGTCTGCGTTGCGGTGGTCATGGGATTCTTCTCTCGTCGGGTCCAGGACCGAGGTTGGCGCCGGCGTCGGGCCCGGGAACGTCGCGCATTCAAGAACGGCAACGGCGAGCCGGGCGGCCCGCCGTTGCCTCCGCCGGATTCTTGCGCACCCCGTTACTTGCGATCAACCATGATGGCCTTCAGGGTCGCCTTGTCCCCAACCCTTTCCACGATGGCAAGGGTGACGTCGCCGATCTTGTAGTTCTCGATCTTGCTGTCCTCCTTGTTGAGACTCACCTTGGCGTCGCCCATAGCGAAGCTCACGTCATGGCCGCCCTCGTCGGTGAGCGTGACCTGCTTTTTGTCGGGGTCCATGCTCTTGAAGGCGCCGCGCTCCAGCCCACAATTCGCGTAGTCCCCTTCCTTCACAAGGAAGTAACGGGCCGTCCACGTCAGGGGGCCCTTGTCGAAGAGGACGCTCACCGCGTCGTCGGGCTTCAGGTCGTTGCCGTCCTTGCCCCCGCGGTTGATGACGACGTTGTCGCCTAGCTTGAACGTCGAGTCCTTGCCGTCGGCGGTCAGGACGACCTCCTTCTTGGTGGAGTCGATGGACTTGACCTTGCCGACGTAGACGACGTCGCCGGCCATCGCCGTGCCGCCCAGAAGAACGACCGCCGCGGCCGCACCGAACCATTTCGAGAGACTCTTCATGCTGTAGCTCCTTGCCTCGAACCGTATGCCCCGGTCGCCCTTCTCGGGTATTGGCCGGGGTCTGCTCCGATCCAACGCGGATCGGAGCGACTTCCTGCACAGAGGTGGGAAAAGGAAACGCGCCGTCGGAACCATCGGATCAGAACAACCGGAAGAGCACCAGCAGCAGCACGATAAACAGGAGCAGCCCCAGGCCGCCGCTGGGCGCATAGCCCCAATTACGGGCGTAGCCCCAAGTGGGCAGGGCGCCCAGGATCAGCAGGACCAGGATGACCAGCAGAATAATTCCCAACATGGATGACCTCATTTGACGGTTTGAGTGTCGCAGGCGGCTGCGTGCCGGGAAAGTCCTTGGGGCACAAAAAAAGCCGACGTGGTGGAACGCT
>DATKHW010000114.1:0-28607 GCA_035546275.1 Gemmataceae bacterium | reverse complement strand
CCGGTGCGAATCACCGGTCTGGACGAAGTGCCGAACGCGGACGATCCGTTCCTGGTTGTGCCCGATCTGTCCGAAGCGCGGGAGATCGCCGAGACGCGCAAGTCGCGTCAGCAGGCGGCCGCCCTGATTCCGCCCAAGACCATGCGGCTTGAGGATTTGGCCCAGATCAAGGTGGCCGAGCTGAAGGTCATCCTCAAGGCGGAGGCTCGCGGCTCGATCGAGGCCATCCGCAAGGAGCTGGAAAAGCTGCACCATGAGGAGGTGCGCGTCCGCATCCTGCACGCGGCCATCGGCGGCATCACCGAAAGCGACGTTCAGCTGGCGCTGACCTCGCCGCAGGACACGCTGATTCTCGGCTTCAACGTGGTGCCCGACGATCGCGCCCGGGCCATGGCCGACGAACGCGGCATCCAGATTCGGCAATACAACATCATTTACAACCTCACCGACGACGTGAGATCGGCCCTGGAAGGCAAGCTGAAGCCGCGGGAAGAGATCATTCACCTGGGTCGGGCGGTGGTGCGCGAGACGTTCAAGATCAGCCGCGTCGGCACGGCCGCCGGCTGTCACGTCACGCAGGGCGTGATCGAGCGCTCGGCCAAGGTGCGCGTGATCCGCAGCGGCGTGGTGATCTATCCGCCGGCCGAACGGACGGTCGGGCTGGAATCGCTGAAGCGCTTCAAGGAGGACGTGAAGGAAGTCCGAGAAGGCTACGATTGCGGCCTCAAAGTGGCCGGCTACGACGACGTCAAGGTGGACGACGTGATCGAGGCGTACCGCGTCGAGCAGGTGCAGCGGACGCTCTCCTAGTCGCTCGTCATTCGTCATTTGTCACTCGTCAGTCCCGGCAAGTGGTGTCGTGTTCACGAACGACGAATGACGAATGACGAGTGACGAACATGTTCGTCGGTTCCCTCCGCGTCCGGTTGCTGATCCGCGAGTCGCGCAGCCTCAAGGACAAACGCCAGGTGGTGCGGAGCATCAAGGACCGGCTCCGCAACGGCTTCAACGTGTCCGTGGCGGAGGTGGACGCGCTGGATCATCGGCAGCTCGCCGTGCTTGGTTTCGCGATGGTCGGCGCGGAGGCCGGGCACGTCAAGACGACCCTGGAACAGATCCTCGCCGCTTTGCGCTCACATCCGATCGCGGAGCTGCTGGATCATGAATTGAGCATATAGAGACGGAAAACATTGCATGAAACCTTATCGGCTGGCCCGCGTCGCCGAGGCGGTCCGTGAGGTGGCCAGCGAGACGATCCTGTATGAGCTGCACGACCCGCGCGTCAAGATGGTCACCGTCACCCGCGCCGAGGTGTCCGGCGATCTGCAGCACGCCAAGATATACGTCTCGATCATGGGCAACGAAGGCGAACAGAAGCTGTCGCTGCGCGGTCTGCGCCACGCCGCCGGCTTCGTGCAGTCGAAACTGGCCAAACGCTTGCAGACGCGCTTCACGCCGATCGTGACGTTCGTGTTGGACAAGGGCGTGAAGCACAGCATCGAGATAACGCGGCTGATTAACGAGGCCCTGGCCCAGGGCGCGCCGCCCCCGCCCGCCGACGGAGAGGAAGCAGGACACGCGCCGGACGACGCCGAGGGATCGGCGGAAGACGACGCGGAAAATGAAGGATGAAGGATGAAGGATGAAGGATGAATCAAGAGAGCCCGATTCATCATTCGTCGTTCCTCGTTCATCATTCCATTTTCGCCATCCCCAAAAGGAGTGATTGAACGATCATGGCGACCACGATCAACAAGCAGAAGCTGTTGACGCAGCTGTTCAGCGCCGCCCGCAAGTCCAAGGACATGGAATCCGACGCGGAGCTGCGTCCGGTGCTGAGCGAATTCATCTACGCCCTGTGCCGCGAAGGGGCGCCGCGCGAGGCCGCTGAGCGCGCCTTCCGCAATCTGGTGGAGCGCTTCTTCGACTGGAACGAGGTCCGCGTCAGCTCGCACCGGGAGCTGGAAGAAGCGCTGGCCGGGCTGCCCAGCGCCGCCGCCCGGGCGGAACGGCTTTCGGCCTTTCTGCACGAGGTGTTCGAGACGGAGTTTTCCTTCGACCTGGACAAGCAGCTCTTAAAAAAGGGCCTGAAGTTGGCGGCCAAGCAGCTGGACGGCTACCAGGCGTCCAACGAATACATCATCGCCTGGGTAGTGCAGCGTTCGCTGGGCGGCCATGCCATTCCCATCGACGCCCCGACGCGCCGCTGCGCCCGCCGGCTCGGTCTGGTGGACGGCGCCCACGACGACGACGAGGCGGCACGCGCCAGCCTGGAGCATCTGGTGCCCAAGGCCAAGGGGACGCTGTTCACGGAAATCGTGAGCTGCCTGGCCGACAAGTATTGCTGGGAGGGGGAGCCGAATTGTGCGGCCTGTCCGATGGCCGGCGAATGCGCCCACGCCCAGGAAAACGGCGTCGAGCCGCTGGCCGCGGTCGGACGACGGCCCAAGCCGCGGTGATTTGATCGTCAAACGAGCCGGAAGCGTGAGCGGCGGGTTTCCGTCCGTCGCTCACGCTTCCGGCTCGTTTCACTGTCCAAAGGCATTGTGCTGCCAGCGCTGTTGCAGATCGTCAAAGCCGCGAATGTCGTAATAGCGCTGCAAGGCTTGCTCGAAATTCCCTCCTTGCAGGGCGTCGCGCATGAACAGTGCGAACGTCGGATACCCCTTCTCCTTCGCCAAAAACTCCACGAGCGATACGCTTTCGGCGTAGAACGCCCCAATGCGGCTCCGGTCGGGGTAGTCGTCCATTCGCATCAATTCAGCCACCGGGAACAGCTCGCCGTTGGCGCGGTGCTGCGGCAGGTTGTGCAGGTGCAGGTCGATGCGGTCGCGCGGCTCGGACAGCACGGCCATGCCCTCGTCGGCCCAGTGCGGCAGCGCCTGGCCGAAACGGTCGGCCAGCACGACGTGCGTCGTCTCATGCGGCAAGACGCCGATGAAGACGTTGGGATCGTCGCAATGCAAGTCGATGCGGCGGGAAATGACCTCGGCGCCGCGACGGCCGAAGGTCGAGTGCCCCGCCAAGCCGGGCGGCATCTTCGTGGCCAGGCTGTAATCCTGGGCGGTCGCGTGCAGGTAGATGTCGCAGCGCTGGTTCCAGGGCGGCGCCGTCTCGCCGAACCACTTCTTCGCCGCCGTCGTGCGGGCTGTCTCGGCCGTCTGAGCCGCCTTTTCGGCGACTTCCCGACTCTGGTTATGGAAAATGCGGAAATTGGCCGTCTCGGCGACGGCCCACGCCTGGCCGGCTTGCCGCGCCGTGTGGCGCACCTCGACCTCGGCCGGCGCGTCTTCGGGGACGGCGCGGACGGTGGGGCCGCGGCGCTCCTGGAGCTTGTTGAGCAAATCGCCGGCGAAGATGCTGATCGCCTTGTTGTCGGGCGCCATGCTCAGCGCCAGGCGGACGTCGTGTTCCCATTCGGGCGGGGCGGGCTTGTCGGCGGGCGCGTTCTTGCAGGCGTCCACCACCACGAAGAGAAGGCAGTAGGCCCAGCGTTCCTTGGCGTCGGCGATGAGGGATGGGTCCGCCTGGTTGCACTGGCCGTAGAGGCGGCCGGCCTCGCCGTAACGCCGGGCGGCGAATTCCTTCTCCGCCTCTTCGAGCACGGCCTTGGCGTTGGAACGTTCGTCGGTCGCCGGCGGCGTCGGAGCGGCGACGACCTTGGCCGGTGCGGCGACGGCGACCGCTTCGTGCAATGCGGCGTTGATTTCGAGCAAGGCGCCCGGGTCGCAGCATTCCAGCCGGCGGCGGTACGTCGCCGCTTCGGCGCTTTGATTGTTCTTTTGCAGCTCGCGGATATAGCCGACATAGGCGTCGCGGAGGGCGTCGAGATAGGCCTTGTCGCCTTCGATGCAGGCGATGCGGGCTTCCAGCACCGTGACGGCCGCCTGGTAGTCGCCGCGCTTGAGCGCGTCGCGCCCCTCCTGCAGCGCCTTCTGGACGGCAAGGAGGTTGAGGATTTTCTTGTCCTTGTCGTCGTTGGGAGCGGCGGTGGAGCGCAGCGGCGCAGCGAACAGAATCGCGGCGGCCAGCAGCAGACAGAGGCCTTTGCGGGCCATGGGGGCATCCTTGCGCCATGGGTCCGGGCGAACGGATCGGAGCGGGCCGACCGGTCGCCCCCCGCCCTCCTGGCAGGGGAGCGCCGTGAGCGGGCCAACCTTAGAATTTCAGGGGAAAAAGAACAAGACGAGGTTCCGGCCTGCTAGCCGCCCAGGCGAGCGCCGACGGAAGACTTGAAGATGCGGGGCGCCGTGAGCGCCAGGAACAGGCCAAGCAGCAAAAGTGGATTGAGAAACGCCTGCGGCGTCAGCGCGTTGAGGTCCACGACCTCGAAAACATAATAGGCCTTGGGCGTGAACAGCAGCCCCAGACTCGCAAGATAAAAATAATCTTGCCATCGAAATTCTGCTGATTGCCGGAAGTACAGCAGGACGGGGATGATGAGATACACCAGGTTGTAGTCCTGCGAAAAGCTCGGCACGCAGATCATCGCGATCGTCGCGGCCAGGACGCGCTTCCAAAACGTCCGCTCGCGTCGCAGGGCGAGGATAAGAGCGCCAATCGCGGCAAGTTCGATCGCCGGGTAGTAATACGGCAAACCGTCCGGCGCTCGGTGGAGGAAGACGACGTAGGGGACGCGGAAGAGATTGCAAAAACTCAGGCTCCAGCAGGCGTCCCACATGGGGCTGAACACGGTCTTGGCCGGGGCGAAGAGAAAGACATTGCGCAGAAACTGCTCGGCGTTCGGAATCAAACCGCCTCGGAAAAACGGGAAGGATGCGACATTGATGACAAGCGTGAGACCGACGACCCACGCCGCGTCGCGCCAGCGCCGGTCAGCCGCCAGCAGCAGCAGGAACACGGCGGGATAGAGCTTGATCGAGATCGCCAGGGCCAGGCAAACGACGCACAAGAATCTTCTTTTATCGTAAAAGTGGATGAAACCGAACAGACAAACGAACGCGGCCATGACGTAGTTGCCGCGGTCGAGGACGAACAGGATGGGGTAGCTGACGAACAGAGCGGCGAGCAGCTTCACATCGAGACTGCGGTTTCCGGTCCGAACGCCGCGCCAAACCAGGGCGAAGAGGAAGACGCAGAAGCCGCCGGCCAAAATGCCGTAGCTCAGGCGCCCCGCCGGCGAGTCGCGGGCGGCGAGGGGACCGGCGGCGTAATCGAAGCCGCAGGCGAAGCCGCGGGCCAGCAGCATGGCGAAGGGCGGATAGGGAGTCAATCGCGGGTAGGGGTTGAGGTCGTAGCTGTTGTAATTGACGTTGAAGAAGTCCATGAACTGATTGCGCACGCCCACCAGGAACGTGTTGTAGGGGTAGCCCCGCTGCAGGAAATGCGTCATGACGAAGCTGTGCGCCAGGGCCAGCACCATGCCGGCGGCGACGATCCGGACGAAAAGCGTCACGCGCCGCTTGGCGCCGTTGGGCTGAGCCGGCTCGCCCGCGCCGGCCAGAAAGAGCGCAGCCAGGCGACGCGCCAAATCGGTTCGGCTGCGTGTCGCGGCGGCTCCGCCCACCGGCCCGTCCAAGTCGCCGCCGTCGTTGCCCTCGATCATGGCCCTCTCCTTCGCGCTCCAGCCGCCCCGCGCCGCTGCTGGGATGAGCGAGCGCGGAAGGAGCCTGCTCTCCGCGACGCTGATACTCCATGCCGGTCGTCGGTGTACAGGTCAAAGCCGCGCCCTCCGTGCCGCCCGATTCACGCGCCGCGCCTGCTTGTGACGGCGCCGCCCGGTTAGTATGATTCACTTGGACGAGCCTTCCCGGACCCCGCCGCGCTCGTGAGAGAGGACCGATCTACATGCCGGACCAAAAAACCATCCTGGTGGTGGACGACGACGTCGAGCTGAGCGACGGATTGCGCCTGGTCTTGGAAAAACAGGGCTACCGCGTCCTCCAGGCGCGCGACGGTCAGCAGGGGCAGCGCCTCGTCTATCAGCAGCGGCCCGACCTGGTCATCCTCGACATGATGATGCCGCGCATGGGCGGCTATCCCGTTTTGGAGCATTTCCGCGGCAAGCCGGACGCCCCGCCGATCATCATGATCACCGCCAACGAAGGCAGCCGGCACAAAGCCTATGCGGAGTATCTCGGCGTCGTCGACTACATCCGCAAGCCGTTTGCGATGGAGCGCCTGCTGGAAGCCGTCGAGCGCGGCCTGGCGGGCGAAGGTCCGGCCGCCGAATCCACGGAATAAAAAGAGTGAATTCGTCCGCGAACGCGGTCCCACTGGCCGCGACGGTCCTGCTGGCGCGCAGCCCCCTCACCCTACCCTCTCCCCCATCCGATGGGGGAGAGGGTAGGGTGAGGGGGTCGCCGGAGGTCTTCCTCGTGCGCCGGGCCGAGGCGCTGCGCTTCCTGGGCGGTTTCCACGCCTTTCCCGGCGGCCGCCTTCTCTCCGCCGACGCCGAACTCGCCGAAGAGCTGCGGCACGGTCTGGAGACCATGCCGCAACAGGAGGCTGTCCAGCGCATCGCGGCGGTTCGCGAGCTGTTCGAGGAAACCGGCGTCCTCTTGGCGCGGCGGCCGGACGGCGCCTTTCCCGCCGACGCGGACCTCGCCGCCGCGCGGGTCGAAATACTCGCCGACGGCGGCGTTTTTCCCGCGCTGCTCCGCCGCCTCGGTCTGACAATCCGCCCAAGCGATCTCTCCCATGTCGGCAATCTCGTCACGCCGCCGTTCTCCGCGGTCCGTTTCGACACCGCTTTTTTCACGGCTGTACTGCCGCCGGGACAGACGCCGACGGTGCAGCCGGGGGAGTTGGACGCGGGAGAATGGCTCAGCGCCGACGCCGCGCTGCGGGCCTGGGAGGTTGGCCGCATCCTGATTTCGCCGCCGACCGTGTCGCTGCTGCAAACGATCCGCGGCCGGCCGGTGGAGGAAGTCAGTCGCCGGGGGCGGCCGCTGTTCGACGCGCTGACCGCCGGGTCGCCGGAGGTGATCTACTTCAGTCCGCACGTGCAGATGATGCCGCTCTTCTGCAACGGCCTGCCGCCGACCTTCTACACCAACGCGTTCCTGGTTGGTCACGACCCCGCCTACTTAATCGATCCTGGCCCGACGGCGCCCGAAGAGCAAAGCCGTCTCTTCACGCTGCTCGACGCCCGCCGGGACACGGGCGCCTGCTTGGCCGGCGTCGTGCTGACGCATCACCATCCCGACCACATCGGAGCGGCCGGCGCCGTCGCCCGGCGGTATGGCGTTCCCATCCTCGCTCATCCCTGGACGGCCCGCGCCCTGGCGGACAAAGTCGCCGTGGATCAAGAAATCAACGAAGGCGCCGTCCTGGACCTCGGCACGGCGCCGCACGGCGGTCCCTGGCGTCTGGAAGCGATACACACACCCGGTCATGCACCCGGCCATCTCTGCTTCTGGGAGTCGTCCTATCGGCTTCTTTTCGCAGGCGATATGGCGTCTACTATCTCGTCGGTGGTCATCGCCCCGCCGGACGGCGATCTCACGGCGTTCCTGGACTCGCTGCATCGGCTGCGATCGCTCCCGGCCCGGCTGCTGCTGCCGGCTCACGGTTCGGTGAGCGCCCGGCCGCATTTCGTCATCGACGAGACGCTCACCCATCGGCGGAAGCGCGAGGAGCAGCTGCTGCAGGCGCTGGCGTCGGGGCCGCGGCGCGTGGCGGAGCTGGCGCAGGAGATGTACCGCGGGGCGCCGGCGGAAGTGATGCCGTTCGCGGAGAAGCAGGTCCTGGCGGGGCTGCTCAAATTGGAGCGCGAAGGGCGGGCGATCAAGGAGGGAAACGACTCGGCATGGCGAACGGCGGCAGCGAAGAGTTCATGAACGCTTGTTCGGTTCTTGAGATGCCATTTCATGCCACGCAATAGAATTCAGTTGTGGCCTCAAAATATTTCTCGCAAAACGAAAAATACTTGATTATTCTAGTTGAAATCTGGAATTGGTCGGTTAACCTCCTCATTCCTGTCTGGGTCGGCAAGCACGTCAGGACACGCGCCCTGCGCACCGGCCCACGGTCGCCACTGCGGCGGCCGGCTCTCTTTCGTCGAGGAGAATCGCCATGTTCGACAACGTGCGGAGGTGGTGAAAGACCGACAAGAACAGCAAGCACATCACCCGCAAGACGCCGGCGCGGCCGCCGTCTTTCCGGCCGATGCTGGAAAGGTTGGAAGACCGAACGGTCCCAACCGCCGTCGTGGGCGGCATCTCGCCGACGAGCGGGCCTATCGACGGCATGACGCAAGTGGCCATCACCGGCAGCGGCTTCACCAACGCGATCGGCGTCTCCTTCGGCAGTTCGCCGGCCATGTACACGATCGGCTCCGACACGCTGATTACCGCTTGGTCGCCGGCGGGGTCGGTTGGCTCGGTGGATGTCACGGTGGGGACTTCGGGCGGATCCAGCTCGACCTCGTCCGCCGACCAGTTTACTTACACGGTTGATCCCACGACGACCACGCTCACAGCCAACGAGAACCCGTCCACCTATGGCGACAGCGTGATCCTGACGGCCACGGTCGCCGACGCCGCCTCCGGCGGGATCGACTCGCCGACGGGGACGGTGAAGTTTGTGCAAGGATCGACGGTGCTTGCCACGGAGTCGTTGTCCTCGGGCTGGGCCAGCTCGCAGGCGACGTTCACTTCATCGACCCTGGCCGTCGGCGACCACGACATCACGGCCGTCTACCAAGGCGACTCGAACTTCGCCGGCAGTTCGTCTGCCGCGCTGGACATGGTGGTCAATCCAATCATGGTCACGAATGTCAATGACAACGGCGCCGGCTCGCTGCGCGCGGCGATCACCGCGGCGAACGCCGCGGGTGGCAACCCGGAGATTGATTTCCAGGCCGGCCTGTCCGGCACGATCAATCTAGCATCCGCGCTGCCGGACTTCAGCGCTAACATCAAGCTCGTTGGGCCAGGGGCGGGAACCATCACCGTGGCGCGCGACCCCAATGCGGCGACCACGTTTCGCATCTTCACGGTGGACGCGAACACGACTTGCTTCATCGGCGGGCTAGGTATCACCGGCGGGGTCGCTGACGGGACCGGTGCAACGGACGGCGGCGGCGTCTGGAACGCAGGCGTACTCACTCTCAGCGCCGACGGCTTGGATAACAACGTGGCGAAGAACGTCAGTTACGGTGGTGCCATCTACAACAGTAGATCGGGGACCCTCACGGTGAGCAGCTGCCAAATTCACGGCAACAGCGCCGACAACGAGGGCGGCGGCATCGACAACGATGGTGCGCTGAGCATCACCGGTGACAGTAGCCTGACCAACAACACCGCGACCGTCGGCGCGGGCATCTATAACAGCGGGTTCGGGACCGCCGTCATCGGCGGCTACACGACCATCGACGAGAACGTGGCCGTTCAACTCGGAGGCGGCGTCGCCAACTTCGGCTCCTTCACCATGAATGGCGGCCGGATCGATAGCAACAGCGTCACCGGAAACGCCAATGGGCAAGAGGGCGGAGGCTACTACGGCGAAGGCACAGGCGCGACGGCCACGCTCACGGGGGTGGACCTGTCGAGCAACTCGGCGGGCAAGGGCCAGGGCGGCGGGTTCTACCTCAAAGGCTCGACCTCGCTTTCGCTAAGCGGCTGCACCATCGGCTACAACACCGCTGCCACAGGCAACGGCGGCTACTACGACTCCGTCGCAACCTTCACGCCCACCAACTGCACCATCACGGACACGATCGTCAAGGGGCCATGAGGCCAGCCCACGCGGGCCGGGGTCATGAGCTCGGCCCGCGCTCGTCCATCCCAAGAAAGCGCGGGCGCCGCCGGGGCGGCCCACCCGTCGGCACGTGGGGACTTCTGATGACCCGAGCGGCCTTGCTTCTGACTGTTCTCATCGGCCTCGTCCTGACCCTGCCGGACGCTCGCGCGCCGGCGGCCGACGCCCCCTCTGGTGTTGGCGAAGCCGACCGCGCGCGCATCGAGCGCTGGGTGGCGCAGCTCGGCGCCGACGACTTCGACGCCCGCGAGGCGGCCGCGAACTGGTTAGAGGACCATCCGGAGGCGTCTCCGTGGCTTCGGAAGGCGCTTCAGTCCGACAATAGCGAGGTGTGCAAGCGGGCCCGTGATATCCTGAAGTCGCTGCACCGCAAGCACGCCCGCCGCGAACTGGACAAGGCGCTCGTCCTGGCGAAGGACGGCCAGATCGACGAGGTGGCGGAACTGCTCGTCCGCTGGCAGGGTTATGACGACAGCCGCAAGGGCTGGGAGGCGGTGTACAATGTCGCGTGCAGGGCCGTTGATGCCGCGACCCCCGCTTACGTCAGCGGCGACTTTCTCGACCTGAAAAAGTTTCCGGTGCCTGGCTCCGGTAACAATCTGCTGACGGCACAGCCGACGGAAGTCGCCTTCCCCTATACGACCATCCCAGAGACCAATAAGACGAATTACCTCATGCGAGGCGAGGAGATCGAGTTGGGCGATCGTCTTTTCGGGGGCCGGCGGAGCATGATCGTGGCAACCCGAAAGGCGCGGCTGACGTCTGCGGAAATGGTGCTGGCCGACATCGTCGTCTGCGGCGGGCCCGTTCGGGTGAATTGGATTCAGTACTCCGTGATCATTTGCGACGGGGATTTCACGGCGCTCAGCGGATTGGGTTCCTGCGTCGTCATCGCCCGCGGTAAGGTCACCTGCGCGCGTTCGACCGCCGCCGACTTCATCTGCGCCCGCGAGGTCGAGTTCCCCTACGGGGGCAAGGAGAAATGCGTCGTCCGCACGGGCGACGCCACGCCCCTCGGCGTCATCCACTGGTTCGACCCGGCCGAGGCGGGCGTCGAGGCGTCGGCGGTCGATGACCACGACGGCAGCCACGTCGCGGACGGCGTGCTGGTGAAGTCTGTAACCAAGGACAAACCTTTCGCCGCCGCGGGATTGCAAGCCGGGGACGTCATCACCGCGGTCGCCGATGAAAAGATCGTCGCCGAAGGGAAGGCAGACGAGCAGTTCGATTCCTTCCGCCGCTCGCTGCGCAAGGCCCTGGCCGCGGATGAGGACTTTGCGCTCACTGTCCGCCGCGGCGACAAGACGCTGGAATTGACGGTCCACCTGTCGGATTGATTACGCCGACCGTTCCAGCAAACGCACCGGAGTGGCTATCGGCGCAAGTCGCAGCGGACGCCCCGTTCCCTCCCAGGACAGCGGAAGAGGCGTCCGCTGGCTGGGCTGTCCGCCCGACAGGACGCTGGACGGGCAGCCCCCTTGCGGTCATTTGCCGGCCGTCGCCACGCCGGCTTCCTTGAAGTCCACCGACACGTCCTGGCCCGCGGCGACCAGCACGCGGCGGCTGTCGCTGACCGGCTTGCCGTCGCGCGTCAGTTCCGCCGTCACGGTGTAGTAATAGGTCCGCCCCGGTTCCAGGGCCGGCGTACTGAACGTCCGCGACGCCGCCGGAACTTCGACGCCGTTCACCGTAACGCGAGCATCGGCCGGCGCCGTGATGGTGACGTGAGCGACGCCCGATGTTGGGGCAGCGTCTCCGGACCCTGTCGCATTCGTCAGATCGCCGAAGTCGGCCCGCGATTCCTGACCGGCCCGCACAATCACCGTTTGGCTGCGCGTCACGGTCTTGCCGTCGCGCACCGCCTCCGCCTGGATGCTGTAAGAATACGTTTGGCCCGGTTGCAGGTCCGTGGTGGTGAAGGATTGCTCGGCCGCTTGGCGGTCGATTGCCTGGTTGTTCACGGTGACATGCACGTCCAGCGGGGCCTTGATGACGACCCTCGCCGGGGCTGCAGCCGTTGCAACGGCATAGCCGCCGCAGCAGCCCGAGCAGGCCGGCGCCCATCCGGCGCAGCTCCGATACCATCCGCCGCCGCAGCAGGAGCAGCCGCCGTACCCGCCGTAGGCGCCCGGCCAGCCGTACGACCCGCCGCAGCAGCAGCCGTAGCAGCTGGAGTAGCCGGCCCAGCCCCAGTAAGCGGGGTAGTAGCTGCCCCAGCAGCCGGAGCAATATCCGCCGCAGCACGAGTACGATCCCCCGCAGCAGCACGAGTAGCCGCCGCCGCAGCAGCTGAAGGCGTTATAGCCGCCGCAGCAATGGCAGCCGCCGCCGCAGCAAGAGTAGCCGCCGCAGCACCCATGACATCCCCATGCCGGCGCGGCGGCCGGGCCGGCCGTCAACATCGCCGCCAGAACGACGCTGTACATGCGTTCGCACCTCCCGTGGGACGCAGCGTCCGGGTCGCGCGGTCAACCCGGTCGCTGGCGTTAAATTGTGCCGTTCAGGCAATCTGAACAGGTCCCTGTTAGACGATAAGGAGCAAACGGCTTGCCGTCAAAGGTAATCTAGGAAGTTTCCGAAAGATAGGTAGATTCGCCGCCGGCGCAACGTGAACGGGAAGTTAGAAGTCCACATCCTGCGCTTCGCCCAGCTGGCCGTCGCGTTTTTCGCCTTTCTGATTGGTCTGCCAGAGCCGCCCTGTGTCCACATCCAGGCAAGTGAGCCAGCCGTTGGGAGCATACGCGCCGGTGTCGATGCAGATGGTGCTGCCGTAGTTGCGCACCTGGCCGTCGGGCTGTTTGGTGTGGCCGCAGACCATGATCTTGCCGGAGACGTGGCGGCACGGGGCGTACAGCTTCTCCCACAGCAGCATGTAGCGCGGCTGATCGTCCAGCGGCAGATCGGCGTAGGCGTTGGCGTGGACGAAGAAATGGGTCGGCGTCTCGTACCAGTCGAGGCAATCGCGTTCCAGAAAATCCCAATGACTGTCTGGAATCTCCTTCAAATCGGATCGTTCCGGCGTCTTGACGCCGTAGGATTGCAGCGTTTCCTGGCCTCCGCAAGCCAGCCACAGACTGCGGTCGGCCGGCGCGCCGATGCGGGCCTCGGTCATCATCTCGTCGTGGTTGCCGCGCAGGGGGACGAGCCGGCCCTCGGCGCGCAGGGCGATGAGCAGATCGAGCACGCCGCGTGAATCGGGCCCGCGATCGACGTAATCGCCCAGCGCGATGAGGCGATCGTCGCTCGCCGGCGCCACGACCTCCAGCAGCGTCCGCAAGGCGGTCAAACATCCGTGGATGTCGCCGATGACCAAAGTGCGCATTTCATTCCCCCCCTCCCTGCCCTCCCGCCGCGGGTGGGGGAGGGTTGGGATGGGGGCCGAGGGCGACCGCGACCTGAGCGGCAAGCCGGGCGTTGGCGACGACCAGCGCCCGGTTGGCCCGCAGGGTGGCGCCGTTGCTGAGTTCGGCCAGCCGCGCCAGCAGGAACGGCGTCAGGGCTGGGCCGCGGACTCCCTGGTCCGACGCTTGCCGTTCCGCCTGTTCCAGGTGCATGGCCAGGGCGCCGGGATTGAGCGCTTCCGCCGCCGGCAGCGGCTGGGCCAGCACAACGCCTGCCCCCTCCAGCCCCCAGTGCGCCGCGACCAGCGCAGCCGCTTCCGCCGGCGAATCGACGCGGGCGGCCACCGGCAATCCGCTGGACCGGACATAAAAAGCCGGGAATTCATCCGTCCCGTAACCGACTACGGGGACGCCAAATGTCTCCAGGACTTCCAGCGTCCCCGTCAGATCGAGGATGCCCTTGGCGCCGGCGCAGACCACCGCGACGCGGGTGCGGGACAATTCGGTCAGGTCGGCGGACACGTCGGGCACCTGCGGCCACGCCTGGCCCCAGCGGAAGCCAGGCGCGACGGGATGGACGCCGCCGATGCCGCCGGTGGCGAAGACGCGGATTCCCGCCAGCCGGGCCAGGATCATGGTAGCGGCCACGGTGACAGCGGCGTTCGCTCCCTGCGCGACCGCGGCAGCCAAGTCGCGACGGCTGGCTTTGCGCACGTCCTTGGCATGTGCCAGCTCTTCCAGCTCCGCGTCGTTCAGGCCGACCGTCGGCCGGCCCTTCCAGACGGCGATGGTGGCGGGAACCGCTCCGACGGCGCGAACGGCGGCCTCGGCGGCGCGAGCCGTTTCGAGGTTCATCGGCCAGGGCAAGCCGTGCGCGATCAGCGTCGATTCCAGCGCCACGACTGGCCGGTCGGCGCGCAAAGCCTCGGCCGGTTCGGATCGCACGTCCAGGGGGTATGGAGTCGTCATGGGCAAACCCTCAGGAGCCTCCTCGCTCCCAGTTGCAGGGTGGGTCGAGCGTCAGCTAGACCCACCAAGAAGGATGGAATCGGCGCTGGTGGGTCTAGCTTGCGCTCGACCCACCCTACGGTTCACGGGCCGTTCCGTTCATGCGCCGAGGTGCGTCGGCCGCGAATCGCCTTTACCAGATCCGTCATCGTCCTTGTGCCGTCCGGGAACTCCGTGTAGCAAAATCCAAGCGAGTCTTCGTGGTGAGCGTCGCTGGAGCCGAGGCCGGCCAAAGGCAGCCGGGCCTGCACCGCCGCCGCCCGCCGCCGGCAGTCGGCGTCCATGTTTTTGGTCATCAGCTCCAGGCCGTCGAGATCCGGCTTTTCGCGCTCCAGAATCTCCGCAAACGGCTGCCTCCAGCGGAAGGGATGGGCCGCGACCACGGCCCCGCCTTGCGCATGAACCTCGCGGCACAGTTCGGCCACGCGAATGCCGTGCGGCACGGCGAACGGATTGGTCACGCCGTAGGCCAGGAAGTGCCCCTCGTAGGTGGACACTTCGACGCCGGCCAGGACGACCAGGTCCGGCTGCTTTTCGCGCAGCTCTTCCAGCTCCGGCTCGGTCCAGAGCCAGTCGTGCTCCGTGATGACGACGCCGTCCAGCCCGATCTCGCGCGCCCGCCGGCACAGGACGAACGGGTCCATTTGACTGTCCGGCGAATGCCGCGTCGTGTGCATGTGTAAATCGAACTTCATCGCCTCATTCTCCGATTCCTGGCGGCGCACCGGCCGTATTACCTTCATGATACGGGGACGCGGCGCGTCGGCCGCGCTTGCTGGTTGCAGACCGCCCTCCGCCGGACTACTCTGACCGTGCAGCGAATCGCCTTGACCCTCTTCCCCGGAAGGACATGGCCCGGATTCCGCCGATCTCCATCGACGCCGCCGCGCCGGAAGCCCGCCGGGAGCTGGAACGCCAGCTCGCCGCCCACGGCCGCGTCACCAACATGAAGCGCACCCTGGCCCGGTCGCCGGCGGCCCTGCGGGCGCTGATGACGTGGTACGACCTGCACGCCGAAGTCGTCGCCTTTCTCGGCCCGCGGCTGACGACGCTGTTCGCCCATGCCGTATCCACCGAAACAGACTGTCTCATCTGTTCCACCTTCTTCCGGCGTCTGCTCCTGGAATCCGGCGAGGACCCCGGCGCCCTCCGACTGGACGAGCGCGAACAGGCGGTGGTCGATTACGGCCGGCAAATCGCCCGCGACGCCAACGGCGTGTCGGACGAGTTATTCCGCCGCATCGCGCACTATTGCGAGCCGGATCAGATCGTAACGCTGACTGCGTTCGCCGGTTTGATGATCGCCACCAACGTCTTCAACAACGCCCTGCGCGTGGACCTGGACGAGTGTCTGTTCCCCTTCCGCAAGGCGGCGACGACATGAGCGAGTTGGCGGGGCGCGTCGCCCTCATCACCGGCGCGGCTCACGGGCAAGGACGGGCGGCGGCGCTGGCCCTGGCACGGGAGGGCGCCCACGTCGCCGCTGTCGACGTGGCCCGGCCGTTGGCCTATCCGGGCTATACGCTTGGCGCGCCGTCGGACCTGGAATCGCTGGCCGCCGACTGCCGTCGGCTGGGCGTGGAGTGTCTGACCTTCCGCGCCGATGTGCGGGACGCCGCCGCCGTCTCCGCCGCGGTGCAAGAAACGACGGCCCGGTTCGACCGCATCGACGTACTGTTCAACAACGCCGGCATCTGTGCATACGGCCTGGCCCACGAACTCACGGAAGAAGCGTGGGACGCCATGCTGGACGTCAATCTCAAGGGCGCCTGGCTGGTCGCCCGCCATGTCATCCCCCGCATGATCGCGCGCAAAACCGGCGTCATCATCAACAACTCCTCCGTCGCCGGCCTGCGCGGCATGGCACGGCTCAGTCACTACGCCGCCTCGAAGTGGGGCTTGGTCGGCCTGACGAAGTCCTGGGCGATTGAGCTGGCCCCTTATAACATCCGCGTCGTCTCTCTCCATCCGACCGGCGTCAACACGCCGATGAACGACGGCCTGGCGGCGCTGGAAGGCGCCACGGCTCGCGAGATCGCCGAGCGATCGGCCGGCAACCTGCTGCCCGTGCCTTGGGTCGAGCCGGAGGACGTGGCGGCGGCCGTGGTCTTTCTGGCGTCGGACAAGGCCCGCTTCATCACCGGCTCGCAGTTCGTGCTGGACGCCGGGCTGCTCACGCGCTGAACCTGCCCTTCCCAAAACGTGGGCCGCGGTGGAATTGCTCAAGATTCGACCGCCCACAGCCGCAAGTGGGCTTGACCGCCGGGAAGCGAATCGCTATCTCCCCCGTCCGACTTCACACACTTCCGCGAACGACCGTGGGGGATGCGGGCGTCGGCTGCCGCCGAGGCTCATTCACGGCGGCGAGGGACCGCCCGGATAATCACCACGACCGAGCCGGCCCGGTCCAGTCCGCGGCCGGCCGCGCCCAGACGGGGCGTTGCTCGAAGGGAAACAGGAGGGAGACATGGGCCGGACGCCTGCACTATTCGCTGTTCTCATTGCGGTTGGAGGCTGCGTTTCCGACGACTCCGGACCGCTGGCGCAATACCCGACGACGCGGCCGGATCAAACCGTCCAGCCCGGTTACGCCAGCTGGAGTCGCCGCCCCGACCAGTTCGCCGCCATGCAAGATCCAACGGCCCAGCCGCCGGCTCATGCGACGTCGGCGGCGCCGGCCGCCGCCAAGCCGAGCGTCGCCGCGACGACTCCGCCCGCCACGGCCATGAAGCCGGCGGTCGCGTCCCCGGCCGTCACGAAGCTGCCGCCGCCTGACCCGACGCCGGTTTCCTCCGACGTCGTCGTCGATTCGGCGCTCGTCAACGCCACGATGGTCACGAGCACCGGCGACAAACCCGAGTCGGATTTGATCAAGAAGGCGACGGCCCCGGCGCACTCCGGCATCGACGTCGAGCAGGCGGTAAACGATCCGGCGGCCCCGGCCATCCGCATGGTCAACAGCAAGCGCATCACGCTCAATTACGAGCTGAAGGACGTGGGATCGTCCGGCGTCTCCGGCGTGGAGCTGTGGGTGACGCAGGCGTCGCAGGAAGCGCACGTCTGGAAGCGCGGCGAGATCGTGGCCCAATCGAGCCACTCGTTCACGGTCGAGGTCAAGGACGAAGGGCTGTACGGTTTCACGCTGCTGGCCCGCAACGGCTCCGGCGTCGGCAAGGACGCCCCGGCCGCCGGCGAGCCGCCGCAGGTCTGGGTAATGGTGGACGTGACGAAGCCGGCGGTGCAGATTTCCAGCGTGGAAATCAACCGTTCGACCAAGGAGCCGACCGTGGAGATTCACTGGACGGCCAAGGACAAGAACCTCGGCCCCAAGCCGATCACGCTGTCGTTCGCCGAGCAGCCGGAAGGGCCGTGGACGCCGATCGCGGCGGGCGTCGAGAACAGCGGTCAGTATGAATGGACGCCGCCGGCCACGGCGCCGCATCGGCTCTATCTGCGGGTCGAAGCGGTGGACATGCCGGGCAACACGGCGTCGGCCCAGACGGCGAATCCGCTGCGCCTGGATGCGGAAGCGGCCGTAATCGCTCCGCCGCCGGCCGACGCGACGCACAAGACGCTGCCGGCGCCGCCGGCGCTGGATACGTCGCATCCCAGCGCGGCCATCATGGCCGTCGAGCCGAGCGCGAATTGAGGCGAACGCTTGCGACAGCGGCGAGCGGCGGGTGACAATGACTTGTCACTCGCCGCTCGCCGTTTGTGTTTCCGGCTTGCCGTTGGGCTCCTGCGATTGCCGCCGCAGGCGGGCGGTCAGCTCGGCCATGTCGCGCCGCTGAGCGGCCAGCCGCCGCTCCTGTTCCTCGAACTCCTCGCGCAGCCGCACTTCCAGCTCGTCCAGCTCGGCGATGCGCCGCTGCGCCACGGCCTCCCGCCGGTCCACGTCGCGCAAGCGCTTTTCCAGCTGGGCCTGCTGCTCCCGCGCCAGCGCCTGGTCCCTGGCTCGCTGCTCGCGCTGCTCGTCCAGGGCGCGAGCGATCGTTTCCAGCTCGGCCTGGGCGGCCGTGCGGGACG
Source organism: Gemmataceae bacterium (assembly GCA_035546275.1). GTDB lineage: Bacteria > Planctomycetota > Planctomycetia > Gemmatales > Gemmataceae > UBA4732. The sequence continues at coordinate 10,509 of DATKHW010000114.1, read as the reverse complement.
CCAGGAGCGCGGCCGCTTCCGCACGCAGCGTTTCGATTAAGGCCTGTTGCTGTTCGGTTTCCTTTTCCGTCCGCGTGCGCGCTTCGCAAAGGCCGTCCAGCTCGCCGCGGACGCGCGACCATTCCTGCAAGCGCTCGGCCGCCGCCTGCTCGCGCTGGGCCAGCTCCCGCGCTTGCTGCTGAAGCGCGCGGCTCTGCCGGGCGAGCAGCTCCTCCTTGCGGCTTAATTCCTGGCAGCCGGAGATAATCATCTGCTCATTGCTCGCGGTCTGGGCCACTAGGGTCTGCCGATCGGCCTGGATGCGGTCCAGCTGTGTTTGCGTGTACTGCTCCAGCCGCTGCCGTTCGCGGCGCAGCCATTCGTTGGCGGCGCGCAGGTCGGCGTTGTTCTGGATCATCTGAGGCGCATCCTGGCTCTGCTGCGCGGCGCCGGGCGCACCCGGCGGCCGCGGCGCCGACGGCACTTCGTAGTTGGAGAAGAGCCAGTCGATGACGCGCGTCGGGTCGACCAAATCGCCGTTTGCTGCGGTCATAAGCTCGAACCTCCGCAAGTCGGTTCTCGAATGCGATGCTGCCAATTTCCAGCGGGCGCGGTCCCATTAGAAGTCGATCCACTGAGCCGCCAACCACACGGCGAAAGCCAGGCATAAGAAAACGACGGCTGCGCCCAGGGCGAGGAGCAAGAGGACGGAGATCCCTTGCCGGCGGCGGACAGGCGGCTCCCGAGGGCTTGGCGCCGGCGCGACCGGACTCGATGGCGCCGGCGCTGCAACCTCCGTGCCCGTCGCCGTTCCGTTGGCGATCGGTTGCGGGCGCGCCTCCGGCGCCCTCTCTCGACGGGGCCGCGGCACGGCTGGGGACGACGGTGCGAACGGTCGCAGCGCCGCAATCACTTCGGTCCAATCGGCGTAGCGCGCCGCCGGGTCTTTCTGCATCAGCCGCTCCACCGCCGCAATCAGACCGTCGGGGACGTCGGGCGCCAGCTCCTTCAGCGGCCGCGGCTGCTTGAACTGGTGGGCCGTCATCTTGTCCACGGCCGTGCCCTCGGGGAACGGCAACTGCCCCGCCAGGCAGAAATACATGACGCAACCCAGGCTGTATTGATCGCCGACGGCCGTTTGATTGGACGGCTCCATAATGCTTTCTGGGCTGGTGCAATCCAGGCCGGAATTGACCGAGTTGGCCGTGGACATCGTATCCACCAGCGATTCGCCTTCCGTTTCCGCCAGCAGGCAGCCGATGCCGAAATCGAGGATGCGCACGCCGCCGTCGGGAGCGATCATCAGGTTCGACGGTTTGAGCAAGCCGTGGAACAGCCCCTCTGCCTCCCGAGCGCACAATTCGAGGCCCTCCGCGGTCTGCAGGGCGCAGCGAACCGTCTTTACCGGACTTAGCCTACCCTCTTTCTTGACAATTTGGTCGAGCGGCTCGCCCTCGACGAGCGGCCAGGCGAGATAGTGCAATCCGGCGGAGGTTCCGACGTCCACGAACGGCACGACGGCGGGGTGCCGGCACTGCTCGAAGAGGCGGACCTTGCGGCGGGCGACGCGGACGTTCCACATGCTGCGCCGGGGCAGCACCTTGACGGCGTAGAAGCGGCCGTCGTTTTTGGACTGGGCCTTGTAAACGGCCCCCATGCTGCCGACGCCGAGCGCATCGAGCAGCGTGAACGGCCCCAGGACGAAGCCTTCCGTTTTGCCTTGCAGCAGCCGCTCGGCCTGAAACGGCGTCAGCAAGCCGAGGCCGATCAGGTGCTGGGCCAGCGACGGCGGTTCGGCGCCGACGTGCTGGCGGAGGAACGCATCCAAAATGGGGTCCAGCTGTTCACGGTCGATGAGATTGCTGCGGTGCAGGTCCCAAACGAACCATTCACAGGGGCCGAAATCGGTCGTCTGCATGGCGCCGGCGTCTTTCAAGGGTCATGCCGATGGGTTCTGGTGCGAGGCGCAACCGGCGAGTCGCATCTCTCCCTTGTAATGGATGGGGGCCGCTTGGTCAAGCATATTGCCCATGAAGCGTCTCTAATTAAGATCGCGCGAAGCGATGGATTGAGCTTCGATTTCGTCCGACTGGTCGGAAAATGCGTTGCATGCCGGTGGCAACGGTTGTACGTTGAGCCGTGGCGCCATAACCCACCTGTGAGAAAGCGTCATGACTGCGCTGCTGCGTATTGGGGCGTTGATCCTTCTGCTGCTGTCCGCCGCGGGGATCATTCTGTGCATCGCCGGCATCGCGGCCCTCTGGGTGATCCGGCCGCCGTTGACGCAGAAGGTGGACCGCACCTGCGCCCGGGTCGACGGCGCCCTCACCGAAGTGGGGACGGCCCTTGACACACTCGGCCAGCTCTTTCAGCGAGCCGGCACAAGTCTGAAACAGGTCCGCGACAAGGCGCCGCCTCCCGGCAGCGCTCCCGAAAAGGTCGAATCGTTCCGCGGCTTCGCGGCTCAGACGCTGCTGAGAGATTCCGTTCCCGCCGACGCCACGCCGCTGATTCAAAAGCTGATGGCCACGACCACGGTCGCCAACAGCATCCTCAGCGATTTGCAGGAATTGCCCCCGGATACGATCCCGTTTCTCGACAAGGATCAGTTGAGCCAGATGGACGATGGCGTCCGCAAGCTCTCGGCCACCACGCAACGTGTGGCCGACATTCTCGGTACGCCTCAGGCCGGGGTTGAAGCCGACGCCGACGCGGCGATCGCCCGAATCGAGGAGGCATTGGATGAGGTCATCAAGCGGGTGGATGAGTTCGGGAAAAAAGTAAAGGGCATACAAAAGCAGGCGAAGGAGATTCAGGCCAAACTCGACGTCGGGATCTTCTGGGGGGCCGTCGGCGGAACGATCCTGCTCGCGTGGTTCACTATCGCTCAGATGAGTCTTTTCGCACATGCCTGGTCGTGGCTGCGCCGGCCTGCCGGCGGCTAGACGCCAAATGGAATCCACCTCGGAGATTATTTCATGATTCGCGCACCCAGCGGGGCGTTGACGGCCGTTTTCGTTTTTGGCGTCTTCCTGTGCGGCACGGCCCGCGCCGCGTCGGAGGATGAAAAACTGCCCGCCTTCTTCAAGGCTTATCTCGAAGAGGAGTTCCAGCACCGGCCGCTGGACGCCACGCGGCTCGGCGACCACCGCTTCGACGACCGCCTCGACGATGTATCGCCGCAGGCCCGCGCCGCCGACCTGGAGCGCTGGAAGCACGTACGCGCCGATCTGCCGCAAAAAATCGACGTCGAAAAGCTGTCGCCGGACGGCCGGATCGACTTCGCCATCCTCCAGCGCGACCTGGAACGCTCCATCTGGCTGGCGGAGAACACGCATCCCTTCGAGCAAGACCCGCGCACTTACAACGGCTATATCACGGACAGTGTTTATTCGCTTCTCACGCAGTCCACGCTGCCGCAGGAGCGCAACGTCAAGAACGCCGTGGCCCGCATGGCGCTCATCCCCAAGGTCATCGCCGTCGCCAAAACGGCGCTGCATAATCCGTCCGAGGTCGCCACCAAGACCGCCGTCCAGCAGAATCACGGCGCCATCGGCTTTTACAAGACAGGCTTTTTCGAGCTGGCCGGCGAAGCCGGACGCGGGGCCGAGGCCCATGCGGCCGCCGCCAAAGTCGTGGAGGCCCTGGAGGACTACCAGAAATTCCTGGAAAACGAACTCTTGCCCAACGCGCATGGCGATTGGCGACTCGGTAAAGAGAAATTCTACCGCAAGCTCGACCTGGAGCTGGACGCCGGCCTGACGGCCGACGACGTCCTGCAGGAGGCCGACCGGGAATTCGACCGCGTCGAGCACGAAATGTACGTCATCGCCCGCCAGCTTTGGGCGGAGGCCTATCCGAAGAAACCGCTGCCGCCCGACGACGCCGACGGCCGGCGCGACACGATCCGGCTGGTCCTCGACCACTTCAACAAGGAGCACGGCAAACCGGAGGACTTGACCCGCGACGCTCGCGCCACCGTGGACCGCATCAAGGCGTTCATTGCGGATAATGACATTTTGCGCTTGCCGGATCCCGATCGCTGCCAGGTGATCGAGATGCCTGAGTTCCAGCGCGGCAATTCCGGCGCCTTCCTCAACAACGCCCCGCCGCTCGATCCCCGCGCCACCAGCATCTACGCCGTCAGCCCGCCGCCGCGCGACTGGGACGACCGCCGCGTCGAAAGCTATTTACAAGAATACAATAAATACATGATCCAGATTCTCACCATTCACGAGGCGTATCCGGGGCACTACGTCCAGCTCGAATACAGCAACCGCTGTCCGTCGCTGATCCGGCGCGTGCTGTTCTCTGGCGTCTTCGCCGAAGGCTGGGCGGTCTACACCGAGCAGATGATGCTCGACCAGGGTTACGGCAAGAACGATCCGGTGCTGCGTCTGAATCAGCTCAAGTGGTACTTGCGCTCGGTGGCCAATGCCATCCTGGACCACCACATGCACTGCGACGGCATGACCGACAAGGAGGCGATGGATTTCCTGACCCGGCGCGCGTTCCAGTCGGAGGGCGAAGCGGCGGCCAAGATCATTCGGTCCAAGCAGAGTTCCTGCCAGCTCTCGACGTACTTCGTCGGGCGGACGGCGTTCTACCGGCTGCGGCAGCAGATCGAACGCGAACAGGGCGACGCCTTCGATCTGGGGCGCTACCATGAAGCCGTGCTGGACAACGGTACGCTGCCCGTCAAGTACCTGCCGGAGTTAGTCCGCAAACGGTTGAGCGAGCCGCGCTGAGCCCGGAGATTTTGTGCAATCGCTGAAACCAATCTCCGGGTGCGCAGGCGACGCCGCCGGTCGGCCCTGGGGCGCTATCCAACCCGGTTCGCCGTGGTAAACTAAACCTGCGTCGTCTTTCGGCCCTCACCGATAGGCAAACCATGAACAAAATCCTCGCCGCCGCCGGCGTTCTGCTGTGGACCGGCGCTGCGCTCGCTTCCAACGATCCCACGCGCATCTGGTCCAATCCGGCCGTCCCGTCGCGGGAAGCGCTGGACCGGCTCAACCTAGATATCGCCTGGGCCGTCTACGTGCCGATGGACGGCAAACGCGACGGCTTCGCCAGCATCCAGCTGGATCACAATCAGGTCATCGCCCAGACGCGCAGCGGCCTGATTGCCGTTCTCGACGCCGCCAACGGCGGCCGGACGCTGTGGCGGTCGCGCCCGGGAAGGGCTTACGAAGCCGTATTGCCGCCGGCCATCAACAGCTGGGGCGTCTACGTCAACGACAGCGGCGGCGTCTATGGTCTGGACCGCGCGACCGGGCAGCTCCAGTGGCGCTATGAGCTGCGCGTCGCCCTCAGCGCCCCGCTGTCGGTGGACGAACAGCAGATTTACATTGAAAACGTGGAGGCCCGGCTCATTGCGGCGCGGCTGCCGGCTCCGCCCAAGCCGGCCGCCCCGCCACCCACGGCCAATCCAGGGACGCCGGCCGGGACCGGGACCGACCAGACGCCGGCCCTGCCCTCCCCCGGCGCGACCCTCTCCATCGAGGACGTGCGGCCGCTTATCGCGTTCGACTACGACACCGGCAAGCGCGTCGAAACCAAGGCAGTGCTGAGCAAGGCAGCCGTTTTTCTGGCTATCCCCGACGGCTCCTACCTGGCCGTGCCCAAAAAGGGCGACGAGCACCTGGACAACAAGAGCTTGTACGATTACTCCGGCGACAGCCGTTTTTCGGCCCCGCCCGGCCATACGGACACCATGGCGTACCTGTCCACGTCGGATTCCCACTTGTATGCGGTCGTCATCGACAGCGGCGAAATCCAGTGGCGCTATTTCCCCGGCCGACCGATCATGAGCCGACCGGTGGCCGTGGACGTGACCGAGGGCGGCAAGGCCGACAAGGATCTGTACATCACGGCGCTGGAAAAGGGCATGGCTCGCCTGGATCGCCAGACGGGGCTGCCCATCTGGAAAATCGGGCACGGCGACAACAACCCCGAAGCCGACCGATTCATGGCCGTCAACCCGAAATTCGTCTACGCCGCCGACGACCGCGGCAATATGCTCATTCTGGACCGCAAGAACGGCGCCGTCCTTAGCCGCTATGATGTGCGGGACTACGTATTCCCCATCAGCAACGCCGAAAGCGACCGCATTTATCTCGCAGCCAACAATGGGCTTATCGTTTGCCTGCACGACAAGGCCTATCCCCAGGCCTTGTCTTATCGCGTCAAGTCGCTGGAGGAACGCGCCAAGGAGCTGGCCGACAAGCTGGCCCGGCCGATTTCCGACGCCGGCGGGGAGATGATGACCCTGGCGGAGTACGTGGACAAGATCAAGAAGACCTACGGCGTCGAGATGTTCATCTCCGACCCGGCCTTCACGGAGCTGATGCTGCCGCCGCCGGAAAAGCAGATGATTCAGACGCCCAAAGCAGACAGTCAGCCGCTCGGCGACGTGATCAAAAGCGTTCTGGACCAGGCCAAGGCCGAATACATTCAGCGCGAGGACGAGGACACGCTGATTATCAAGCCGGCCAAGATGAAGTGAGCCGCGGCCGATGACACGTTGGCGCCTGGCCGTCGGCCTGCTCCTGGTAGTCTTCCTGGGCGTTCCACTGACGCTGCCGATAATCCGCCTCGCCGCCGACCCGCACGCTTGGCGCGTCTGGGGCGAGGCGGATCGGCTTTTGACGCTGGCCCGCAACTCGGCCGGGCTGACGCTCGCGGTCGTCGCCGTCGCCGTGCCGCTCGGCGCGATCGCCGCCTTTCTTCTCTATCGCACCGATCTTCCTTATCGCCGAACCTTTCGCTTCCTGACGCTGCTGGCGGTATTTGTGCCGCTGCCGCTTTTCGCTTCGGGTTGGCAGGCCGTGCTGGGTTCGACCGGCTGGCTGCCGCTGCCGTGGTGGAACCCGCCGCGTCCGGGCGCCCTGAGCGCCACAGCCCCGGGCGGCGTCTGGGCGCCGTGGGGCATGGGCGTCGGTTCCGCCGTGTGGGTGCACGTCGCGGCCGGGCTGCCGTGGGTGATCCTGGTCGTCGGTCAGGGGTTGGTTTGGGTGGAGCGCGACCTGGAAGAAGACGCTTGGACGGCGGCAGGCTGGGGCGCCGTGCTGATGCGCGTCACGCTCCGGCGAGCAGCGGCCGCCGTCGCCGCCGCGGCGCTGTGGGTCGGCCTTCAAACGGCCACGGAAATCACCATCACGGACATGATGCAGGTTCGCACCTTTGCGGAGGAAGTGTATACGCAAATGGTGGCGCCGGAGGTCGGCTCCTCCGGAGAGCCGCAGGGCGAAATCGTTGCGCGGGCCGTGGCGGCCGCGCTGCCGCTGATGGTCGGCTGGGCGGCGCTGGTCGTGGTGCTGGCCCGCCGATGGGAGCGGAACCTCCCGCCGCGCGGGATGGCGCCGACGCCGCCGCTCCTGTTTCCGCTGGGCTGGACGCGCTGGCCGCTCGGCATCACGGCCGCCGCGGCGTGCGGGATTCTGCTGGCCGTGCCGCTCGGCAGCCTGGTGCGGCAAGCCGGCTTGGAGGGGACGCCGCCCGTTTGGTCGCTGAGGTCCCTCGTGACGCACCTGGTCCAGACGAGTCGAACCGACGGCGACACACTGGTGCGCAGCTTGGGTCTGGCCCTGGCGTCGGGCGCGGTTGGCGCCGGCCTGGCGTTCGCCGCTTGCTGGTGCGCTTTGGGCGCGGCGCGGTTCCGCACTGCGGTGTTGATGCTGATGGCGCTGGCGTGGGCGACCCCCGGGCCGGTCGTCGGCCTTGGGTTGATGCAGACGATCCTTGCTCTGCTGCGCGTCTTCGACGCCGTTCACGCACCGCGGCTTCTATACCGCTGGCTCTACTTCGGACCGTACCCGCTGCCGCTTTTATGGGTAAACACGATCCGCTTTTTCCCCTGCGCGGTTGCCATCCTTTGGCCGGTCGTCCGGATGACGCCGCCGGAGCTGCGCGATGCGGCCCGGGTTGACGGCGCCGGGCCGATCCGCGAGTTCGTGTTCGTTGCCTTGCCGATGTATGCGACCGCGATCCTGCGGGCGGCCGCGGCGGTGGGCGTCCTGTCCTTGGGAGAAGTGAGCGCCGGCAAGCTGGTCAGCACGCCGGGATGGGATTCGTTTGCGGAGGTGGTTTGGACGCAGATGCACTACGGCGTCACCAACAGCTTGGCGGCGCTGTGCCTGCTGATGCTCGGAGCGGTCGGCGCGGGCGGGGCGCTGACGGCCTTGGGAAGGCGTACGAACACGCAGCGCCAGCAAGTGCGCTCATAGGCACTTGCTGGCGCTGCGTGCTCGTTTCGCAAGAACGCGTCACTTCGCCAACTGCTTCTTCACCTCGTCGTCGAGGTTGTTGATCTGCACGTTGCGATTGACGACCTTGCCGTCCTTGCCGACCAGGAACAGGTTCGGCAGCACCATGACGCCGTAATCGGCGGCCGGCTTGCTGTCCAACCCGCCGCTCTGATAGAGATGGACGCCGACCTGGGGGGCGGTCGCCAGGAAGTCATGCGCGTCCTTGACCGCATTGTCGAGATTGACGCACACGATCTCGACGCCCTTGCCCTCCGCGTCGGCGACCATTTTCAGCTTGGAGAAGTCGCCGGCCGACTGGCTGTTCCAGCTCGCCCAGTAGTACACCACCACGACCTTGCCGATTGATTGCTCGATATTGTAGATCGTCTGCGGGTCGTTCAGCGTCGGGCAGGTCAGCTTGAGCGGCTTGCCTTCCAGGTCCAGCCGGGCGATGGCGCCGGTCGCCTTCGTCGCCTGCGGCGCCGTGGGGAAGTTCTTCACCAAAACGCCGTACCAGTTCTTCGCCTCCACTTCCTTGTTCAGGAACTCGTTGACCATGCCGAGCTGCAGCAGGGCGTCCGGCGCGTCCTCGGCCTTGGGGTAGGCTTCCACGAACTTGGTCAGCCGATCGACCCATTCCGCCTGGGACTTGGCGTAGTCGCCCTTGGTGATGCGGACGGCGTAGTCGGCCTGCATCTCGCGGTAGGTGGCGTAGGCGGCCAGGTCGCCGCCGGGCGCCGCCTTGGCCAGCGTTTGCTCCAAGGCCTGCAGCCGGGTCATCGCCGCGGCGTCTCCGGGAGCGCTATTCTGAGCCGCGGTGCTGAGGCTGTCCGCCATCTGGCGGACCCACGGTTCGCGCTGCTCCGGCTTGGATTCCGCGGCGATCTTTTCCAGCAGGTCGGTGCGGGCCAGGTGGTGCTTGGCCAGGGCCGGATTCGGCGGCGTCCCGCTCGGGGGGGCCGCTTCGTCCAGCTTCGTCAGCTCATTGACCAGGGCCATCACCTTGGGGTCGGTATCGACCTTGTTGGGATCGGACGGACCGGTCTGCTCCACGACCGCGCCGGCGCCGGCCGTCGGGGCTTCGATGATGCGCCAGGCTGCGCCGACCTGGATCATCTCGCCGGTCTGCACCCAATCGGTGGCGCCGCCGACCTCGAACAGGATCGAGGCGTGTGGATATTGCACCACGTCGGCCCGGGCGCCGATCTGCTCGGCCGGCGTGCATTCCGGCGCCGACGCTTCCAGGTGGACCCAATTCGGCTTGCCGGAAGCGAGTTTGGGGAGATCGGCGATCGTCTTCTGGAACTTTTCCGCCGCCGTCTTTTCCAGCTGGCGGATGCGCGCAACTTCGTCGGCCGGCAGACCGAGTTGGGCCATCTCGGCGTCGGTGATCATCAGCGCCTGGAGCCGACCGAAATCTTTATTGGCAAGCGCTTGCAGGATTTCCTGGCTGACTTCCTCCGGCGAGATTGACTTCCAGCGCTTGATGTGGCCGTCCTTGGCCTCGTCCACGCCCCATTTCATGCCGCCGCCGTTGAGCCAGCGGAATTGGTCGGGTTTGCCGGTGTAGGTCTTGGTATCGCTTTCGAATTCGCGGTAAACCTCGACGCCGTCCTTGTAATAGGCCCAAACGTCGGGGACGTTGTGCGTCGGGGTGGGGTTCGTGTTGAAGAAGAGGCGAAGCGGCTTGCCGGCGGCGTCCTTGAGCAACCAGCCGTTGCCGCCGTTGCGCTGGACCGATTCCACCTTGAGGCCGGCCTCTTCTTCCGGCTTGGGGATGGTGTAAACGACGCCGTCTTGCGTGGGCTTGTAGCGGAGCATGATCGTCACTTGCGGCGTATCGGCGGCAGCCCGCGCCGCGACGAATCCACCCAGCGCGACACAGCCCGCCATCGCCCAACGCGCCGCCTTGCGCGCCCACTTCCAGGTTATCGTCGCCATCCGTGACTCCTTTCGTCGCCGCGTTTCTCGTAGGGTCCGACCCTTTCCTATTTTCGGCAGGTTCGGCGCGGGCAGTTGAAGGTTAGGCGGGAAGCGCAGGGGAGCGCTTCGCCGGCGCGTCCAGACTAACCGTCATTTTTTCTCACCGCGGCGTTTGCCGTGAGGCGGCACGAGAGGCTCCTGAAAGATGAACCGCCAGTGTGCGCCGTGCCAAGGCGTAGTCCTACAGTGGGTGCAATTCCCACCCGGCCAACTTCTCGCTCCAGCCGGTAGCAATCGGGGCGGTGGTGGAGGCAACGAAACTGCCGAAGCCCTCGATGGAAAGGGTCGTATTGCGACC
>DATKHW010000113.1:0-2174 GCA_035546275.1 Gemmataceae bacterium | reverse complement strand
ACTACATTCATCCTTACGCTCTCCCGCCGGACTTCCCGGGCCTCTCTCCACCCGTACTCTCCGCCGAACCTCCTCCCCAAGGTTCCTCTCCATCCGATCTCTCCCCCATGCTCTCCCTTCACCCCCAGCGGCGCTGCCGCGCGCTTCCCTGGGATGGCGCTCTCGCATAGCGCGGTGAAGCCTTGTCGTTGTTGCCGCCAAGAGCGCCCCGGGGCTGGGTTTGCTTCCTCCCGCCTGCCTGCCCCGACTCTCCGGTTTGCCGATGGAACGAAACACGGATTCCTGACGAATCCGACACGGGCGTCCTGATCGCTTGGGTCGCTGCGCGGCCGCGTCCCTGGTGCGCGCCGACCGTCGCTGCAATGGGATCATTCGGCGATCCGCCAAATCCAAGGCGAATCGCCTGGCCTCATCGCCGGGCTGTGTAATCCGGCGCGTCTGTTTTTTCCTGCCTTGAGGGATGAATGCCATGCGTCATGTCCGAATCGTCAAACCGAACCGCGGCTTCACGCTGATCGAGCTGCTGGTGGTGATCGCCATCATCGCCATCTTGATCGGCCTGCTGCTGCCCGCCGTCCAGAAAGTGCGCGAGGCCGCCGCCCGCGCCCAGTGCCAGAACAATCTCAAGCAGCTGGGTCTCGCCTGCCACGATTACGAATCCGGCGCCGGAACGCTTCCGCCCGCCTTCGCGGGGCCGGGTTGGCCGACGGTCAAGTCCCAGCAGCCGTGGGGCAATGCGATCTTTTACATCATGCCGTACATGGAACAAACGAACCTGTACAACGCCGCCGTCAACGGCGCCAACAACTCGTGGAACCAGAGCGCCTCGACCGTCAAAAACCTCCTCTGTCCTTCCGATCCCACCAAGCAGGGCAACGGCTGGAACTACGGCGCCAGCAACTACGCCTTCAACGTCTGGGTCTTCGACCCGCAGCACCCAGCGTCGGTCCTCGTGGCGATGCCGAAGGGGTCGTCGCAAACGGTGATGTTCGCGGAGCGCTACCAGTGGTGCTCGCAGTCGTCCACGCTGTATACGGCCCCGCTCTGGGCGGCCAATCCCAACGGCTATCCGACCGGCCTGGCGAATTTGTACTATGCGACATCCGGTTTCGGCTATAACAGCTACGCGGCCGCCAACAACAATTTCGGCGGCTGGCAAAACACGGTGTGGCCCGATTACAGCTACGGCGGCGTCCCCTTCCAGGTGCAGCCGCTGGCGACGAACTGCAGCATCTACGTGACGCAAGGACCGCACACCGGCGTGATGAACGTCGCCATGGGCGACGGCAGCGCCCGGACCGTGACGACCAACGTGACCGTCACGACGTGGGTGACGGCCTGCACGCCGAATAGTGCAGGCGTCCTCGGTCCGGACTGGTGAGCGCCGCCGCCAAGCCCGCCGCGCCAGCAAGGGTCTTCACATCCGCCCTTGCTGGCGCGGCGGGCTTCCCATTTCGCCGATTTTCATAATTTTCATTTTTTTGCTTGACAAGCCCCCTGCGCATTATCACAATTCTCTCATCTCTCCCATTTACACGCGGATTTCCCGCATTGGCGGGAAAGGGTCGTTGCTGCTTACTCCTGCGCGTTTCTATCCGTTTTCTCATACGCATCGAAGGAGGCAGTTTCATGGCTCGTTTGTTCCAGCGCCTGCGGGGGCGCGGCTTCACGCTGATCGAGCTTTTGGTGGTGATCGCCATCATCGCCATCCTCATCGGCCTCTTGCTCCCCGCCGTCCAAAAAGTCCGTGAGGCGGCCGCCCGCACCCAGTGCGCCAACAACGTCCATCAGCTGGGCACGGCCGTGCATGACTACCAGACCGCCTACGGCCAAGTCCCGCCCATGTACGCCCCCGGCTACGCCGCCGGCTCCCCCTGGACCACCGAAAACCAGTACGGAAACCTCTTCTTCTACCTGCTTCCGTTCATGGAAGGCACCAACCAGTTCAAGCAGGCCGGGACGAATTCCTGGAACGACAATCAGATGAATCTGAAGTACTTCCAGTGCCCCTCCGATTCGTCGCAGTGGGGGAGCTACCCGGCCAACGGCATCAACTACGCCGGCAACATCTGGGTGTTCAACCCGCGTGGGCCGCAGTCCATCGAAGTGGCCTGCCTGAAGGGCACGTCCACCACCGTCATGTTCGCCGAGCGGTATCGGCTGTGCCAGCCGTC
>DATKHW010000112.1:0-2608 GCA_035546275.1 Gemmataceae bacterium | reverse complement strand
CACCCCCACAACGGCAGACCACGCCGCATCGCCGCCGGGGTCCGGCGAACCGCCGCGCGTTATGCTGGCCGGCCACTGCGACCAGATCGGCCTTATGGTCCAGCACGTCGATGACAATGGCTTCCTCTACATCCAGCCCATCGGCGGCTGGGATATGCAAATCCTCCTCGGCCAGCACCTCACCGTCTGGGCGAAGAACGGCCCGGTCCCCGGCGTCATCGCCCGCCGAGCCACGCACCTGATGACCAACGAGGAACGCAACAAGGTCCCGCAGTTCACCGACGTCTGGATCGACGTCGGCGCCAAGGACCGCAAAGAAGCCGAAGAGCTGATCTCGCCCGGCGATCCCGTGACGGTGGCCCTCGGCTATCGGCCGTTGCGGAACGGGCTGGCCGCCTCACCGGCTATGGACGACAAAGTGGGTCTGTGGACGGTGATGGAAGCGCTGCGGCTGCTGCGCGATCGGCCGCTGAACTGCCACGTCTACTGCGTTTCCACGGTGCAGGAGGAGATCGGCCTGCGCGGCGCCACAACCAGCGCTTACGGCATCCATCCGACGGTCGGCATCGCCGTCGATGTCTGCCACGCCACCGACACGCCGGGCAACGACAAGAAGCAGCTAGGCGACACCCGCGTCGGCGCCGGCCCGGTGCTGTTCCGCGGTCCGAATATCAACCCGCGCGTGCTGGAGCATTTGCAGGAAGCGGCGAAACGGGTCGAGATTCCGGTCCAGGTGCGCGGCGTGGCGCGTGCGACCGGCACCGACGCCAACACGATTCAGTTAACGCGCGAGGGCGTGGCGGCTGGGCTAATCGGCATTCCGAATCGGTATATGCACAGTCCGGTGGAGGTGGTCAGTCTCGACGATCTGGATCGGGCGGCGCGGCTGCTGGCGGAGTTTTGTGCGGCGGTAACGCCGCAGACGGATTGGACGCCGTGAGCTGCTCACGCGTCGCTGTCAAGCTCCTTCAGCATCCGCCGCAGCGCCACCTGCCGGTACGCTTCACGCACCAGCCCGCTGACTTCGTCCCAGTCAGTCTTCTCGTCCAGCCGCAGCGACACCCATCCCTGATGCGCCGCGTAGGGCGTCGGGAAGAACCGGTCGTCCTGCAGCAGCTCCTCCTGCCTGTCGAAGCCGACTTTCAAGCCGAGGCTCGGCCCTTCGACGCCTTCCATTCCCTCGCCGCAGGCGGCGAACATCTTCTTGCCGGCCCGGAAGGTCGGATGGCCCCACACCTCCACCTCGACCGTTTCCGGCAAGCTCAGGCAGAGGCGGCGCACCTGCTTCAGCATCCTTTCAAAGCGCGCGGACGGCATGGAGGAACCTCCCTTCGTCGGTCGCATGACCCGTTGGGGGCGAAAACCGGCCGCGGAAACTGTACCGTAGAGGGAGCGATCTCGCCACACGAACCGCCGTCGCAGCCATGATGGACGCCGCCGACTTCTCTGCGTTTGATCTCCCTTTGACGGACCCGCGCCATCCTTTCCACGTCCACCACATGGAGTTGGCCCTCGAAGAGGCCGCCCTCGCCGCCGCCGAGGGCGAAGTTCCGGTCGGCGCCGTGATCGTCTCGTTCCAGCGCGGCGTCATCGGCCAGGCCCACAACCAGCGCGAGCATCTCCTCGATCCGACGGCCCACGCCGAGATGATCGCGATTACGCAGGGCGCTCAAGCGCTGCGGTCCTGGCGGCTGGAGGATTGCGCGCTCTATGTGACGCTGGAGCCATGTCCGATGTGCGCCGGCGCGATCGTCCAGGCCCGGCTGCCGTTGGTCGTATATGGCTGCACCGACCCCAAGGCAGGCGCCTGCGACACACTGTACCAGATTCCGACCGACCCGCGGCTCAACCACCGTGCGCGGGTCCTCGGCGGCGTCCTGGCCGAGCGATGCGCCGCCGTGCTGGGGGAATTCTTCGCGGCCCGGCGGCGCGAGGGGAAGAAGTGACAAGGATCATTTGCGGCCGCACTTTCTGTAAGCCATAGTCGAGTGACGATTTTTTTGCGTGAACAAATGTTGGTGCGGCGGAAAGAAGATTCCTCCATGGCGCGAATCCTGGTCATCGACGACGACGAACAGCTGCAACGGATGCTCAAATTGACCCTGCAAGTCCTCGGCTACGACGTCGACCAGGCGTTCGACGGCAAGGCCGGCGTGACCCTTTGTCGAACTTCGCCGCCCGATATCGTGCTGACGGACATCCTCATGCCGAACCAGGACGGGCTGGAAACGATCCGCGAGCTGCGGAGGGCCTGTCCCGATGTGAAGATTATCGCCATGAGCGGCGGGTCGGAATCCCTGACCGGGATCGATGCGCTGCCGTTCGCCGCGCGGTTCGGCGCCCGCCGGGTGCTTTACAAACCATTCAATCACAAGGAGCTGTCCACGGCGCTGCACGAAGCAGGCAGCGCATGAGCCGCAGGTTGGAAACGTGCCCCCGTCAGCGCTGCACTCGCGCCGAGCCGCCCTTGGCCAGCGCTTCCACTTCTTCGCGCCGGGCCATCGAAATGTCGCCGTGATAGGTCGTCAGCAGCGCCCCGTGCGCCCAGCCGAGACGGAGCGCCTCTTCCGGCGGCCGGCCGGCGATCAGGCCGTAAATCAGACCGGAC
>DATKHW010000111.1:0-6095 GCA_035546275.1 Gemmataceae bacterium | reverse complement strand
AAAAGCTCGATCAGCGTGAACGCCTTCACCGGCCGTGTCGGCTGCTCTCGTGAAAATCGCCGCATGGGATCTCCCGATGATGGAATTAGGACAAAAGCAACCTTAATCGATCTATCCTGGTTCTGTCGTGTCCGCCGAGCGAGCCGGCAGCGCGAGCGACCGGCGCGCTCGGCGGACAGAGCAGAACCAAGATGAGTCCCTTCAGTCCCCCGCTACGACGCCCTCGCTTGAGGCTAGCCCCGCCAAGGTGCGATTGCAAGGTTATTCCCCAGCAAAGGGTGAAAATCAAGCAACGGTCGCGAACGGATGCAGGAAAAACGATCCAGACTGGGCTAGATTGGCAGCGAGAGCGACGGAGGATTGCCGTATGGAGCTGCGGTTCTGGAACGACCCTGGAACCAGTCCGCGAACTGGCCGTCCGCCACGATCAGCAGAGCGAAGAAGAACAGGCGGAGGAGATTGCGTCCGCCCTGTCCGCCAAGAACCAAACCCTCATTGCCGTGCCGACGAAGCTGGTTCCAAAGATTCAGGCGCTCATCGCCCATAGACGCGGCGCATGAAGCCGGTTCGGCGCCACGCCACGCCGGACGCCACATTTCCACCGTTGTCGACCGAAGAATAAGTAGACTACGCTGCTGAGCCGCGCCTCCCCTCTCTCCGTAAACTATTCCCCGCTATCCGGCCGCAGAGAGAAGGAGCGGGTGAATGGCCGACGACAACGTCATTGTGGTGGACGGTCTGGGCCGGGATTTCGGCGCCTTCACGGCGGTTCATGCCGTCGATTTCACCGTGCGCCGCCGGGAAATCTTCGGCTTCCTCGGCCCCAACGGCGCCGGCAAGACCACCACCATCAATATGCTGGCCACCCTCCTCAAGCCGACGCGCGGCCGGGCCGAATTGGCCGGGCACGACGTCGTCAAACAGCCGATGCAGGTGCGCCAGTCGATCGGCATGGTTTTTCAGGACCCGTCGCTTGACGATCGGCTGACGGCGGACGAAAACCTCCAGTTTCACGCGATGATCTACAACGTCCCCGTCGCCGTCCGCAAGGAACGCGCCGACCAGGTGCTCGGCATCGTCGGCCTGACCGATCGG
The DNA here is from genome assembly GCA_035546275.1 of Gemmataceae bacterium. GTDB lineage: Bacteria > Planctomycetota > Planctomycetia > Gemmatales > Gemmataceae > UBA4732. The sequence goes on along the minus strand of DATKHW010000111.1, from coordinate 5,000 downwards.
CGGAAGTCGGTGGTCCGCACCTTCTCCGGCGGCATGAAGCGGCGGCTGGAGATCGCCCGCGGCCTGCTGCATCATCCGACCGTCCTTTTCCTGGACGAGCCGACGGCGGGACTCGATCCACAGTCGCGCAACGCCATGTGGGGCCACGTCCGCCGGCTGCGCGACGAGATCGGCATCACCGTCTTCATGACCACTCACTACATGGACGAGGCCGAGAACTGCGACCGCATCGCCGTCATCGACCACGGCAAAATCCAGGCCCTCGACACGCCGGCCGCCCTCAAGCGGCTCATCGGCGGCGACAAAATCATCGTCTCCGGCGACCCGGGACTCCAACAAGACATCTCCGTCAAGTACGGATTGAACGTGCAGCAGGTGGACGGCGAGCTGCACCTGCAGGTGGAGCACGGGGCGGAGTTCGTGCCGAAGCTGGCGGCCGACTTCGCCGGGCGCGTGCGATCGCTGCAGGTCAAGCAGCCGAGCCTGGACGACGTCTTCCTCCAGCTGACCGGCCGGGCCATCCGCGAGGAAGAGGGGAAGGAAATCGACCAGTTGCGGCAAATGGGAAAGCTCTGGCGCGGGAGGCGGTGAGCCATGCACGGACTCTGGGTGACCTACGCCATCTGGCTGCGCGAGATCAAGCTGTTCTTCCGGGAGCGGGTGCGGATCGTCGGCATGATCGGCCAGCCGCTGCTGTATCTGCTCATCTTCGGCCAGGGGCTTGCCGGCTATATCGGATCGCTTCAGTCGAGCCATTCGGGCGATGGAAAGGCCGGCGTCGGCTATCTGCTGTTCATGTACCCCGGCATCATCGGCATGAGCGTCCTGTTCACGTCGATCTTCTCGGCCATGTCGATCATCTGGGATCGGGAATTCGGCTTTCTCAAAGAAGTGCTGGTCGCGCCCGCGCCGCGCTGGGCCGTGGCGACCGGCAAGATCCTCGGCGGCGCCACGGTGGCGACCTTGCAATCGGCCATCCTGCTGGCCCTGGCGCCGCTGGCGGGCGTCTGGCCGACGCCGCTCATGGTCGTGCTGCTGCTGCTGGTGAACTTCCTCATCAGCTGCGCTATGACCAGCCTCGGCGTGGCCATCGCGTCGCGGATGCGGTCGATGCAGGGATTCCAGATGATTATGAATTTTCTGGTGATGCCGCTGTATTTTCTGAGCGGCACCATGTTCCCGGTCGGCAAGGCGCCGGCGTGGATGACGCCCGTGATGGCTATCGATCCGCTGACTTACGGCGTGGACGCGTTGCGAACGGTCGTCTTCTGGGCCAGCGCCGATGGCACGGCCCTGTTCCAGACGGCGAAGGAAGCGGGGCTGGTGCTGGGCACGCCCGTGATCGACGTGATAGTAATGATCGGCACGGCAATCCTGCTGGCCCTGTTCGCCGGGTGGAGCTTCAGCAAGGCGGATTGATTCACAGCAGCTCGAAGCTCGCAGCGCGAGCAAGAGCCACCCTTGCGTGCGCTGCGGACTCGTAGTGACGATTGCGCGGACTGTAACGCCTGCCGTCATACCCTCGTTTTCGTCTCCCCTTTGCAATGCGCCCAGAATCCCGGTAATCTGGAAGAATCAAGTACAGTGGGCGTGGAAATCGTTATCGTAGTTCGTCCTCCCTGTATCCGGCCGCGCTCCCGTGGGCCCCCTCGAGTTGTCCGACCCCGACAGGAACCCTCCTCATGCCGCGCATCCTCCGACCCACCTTGGCGATTCTCGCCGTTTTCGCGTTCCTTCGTCCCGGCGCCGCGCAGGAGCCGATCCGCATGGCCCGCACGCCGGACATCTCGCCCGACGGCAAGCTCGTCGCCTTCAGCTATCTCGGCGACATCTGGGTGGTGGAGGCCATCGGGGGCACGGCCCGGCAGGTCACGACCAATCCGGCCCACGAACTCGGTCCCGTTTTCAGCCCGGACGGCCGATGGATCGCGTTCAGCTCCAATCGCCACGGCAGCTACAACGTCTTCGTCGTCCCCCTCCAGGGCGGTTCGCCGCGACGGCTGACCTTCGACTCCGACAACGATCTTGTCACCGGCTGGTCGCCGGACGGCAAGCACATACTCTTCGCCTCGTCGCGCAGCGTCGCCTTCCCGCCGAGCTTCGAGCTGTACACGGTCCCCGTCGAGGGCGGCATGGTCCATCGCGTCAGCGCCGACGAAGGCCGTGAGGGCGTCTATTCCCCCGACGGCGCGCACATCGCTTACACGCGCGGCCCCGGCGCCTGGTATCGCAAGGGGTATCGCGGATCGTCCAACGACGACATCTGGGTCAGCGACGCCGACGGTACGCACAACCGCCAGCTGACCAACTTCGACGGCCAGGACACGTCGCCCATGTGGAGCGCCGACGGAAAGTCGATCTATTATGTCAGCGAATTCTACGGCACGCCGGCCAACATCGTGCGGATGCCGTCCACCCCGGTCGGCAACGCCGACGCCTCGACGGTGACGGCCACGCCGCCGCAGCAAATCACCTTCCACAAGGACGACGCCGTCCGCCGCGCCCGCATTAGTGCAAACGGCGAGTGGATCGTCTACGAATGCGGCGCCGATGTGTGGGTGGTCTCCACGAAAGACAGTTCGACGCCGCGTAAGTTGGCGATCGAGGCCGACGCCGACGACAAGGTCAATCCGGAACGTCCGGAAATCTTCACAAGCCATGCGACCGAATTCGTCGTGGCGCCCGACGAGAAGCACGCCGTGTTCGCGGTCCACGGCAAGCTGTTCCTGACGCCGGTCGCCGGCTCGGCCCCCAAGGCGGTGCAGCTGACCGACGGCCCCTCGATGGACCACGGCGCCGCCTGGGCGCCCGACGGCAATCGCATCCTGTTTCTCTCCGATCGCGGCGGCCATGAGGACGTTTACGCCATCGACTCGGCGGAGTCGGAGCATCCCCACCTGGCTGACGCGCACAAGTTCAAGATCGCGCGATTGACCGACACGCCGGACCCGGAGTTCGGCCTCTCCTTCGCGCCGGACGGCAAGCGCGTGGCCTTCGTCCGCGACGGCCGGTTGTGGTCGATGAACCCGGACGGCTCCGACCCAAAGGCGATCGTCGATCAGCCGCTGGTGTTCGACTACGACTGGTCGCCGGACGGCAAGTGGATCGTCTGCGCCCGCCGCGACGGCGCCTCGGCCAGCGAGCTGTACATCGTCCCGTCCGGCGGACCGACGCCGCAGGACCCGGCCCGCAACGTGACGCGCTACGCCACCTACAACGGCGACGTGAGCTGGAGCCTGGATGGAAAGAAGATCGCTTTCGTCGGCGATCGGCACGGCAAGAACAACCTGCTGGTGCTGAATCTGCAGAAGCCGCTGGCGCCTGGCGTGACGCCGCCCGCAATGACCGGGGTGGACATCGATTGGGACGACATCCATCTGCGGACCGACGTGATTTCGACGCTGCCGATCGACGAGGCGGCGATTTCGCCCGACGGCGCGAAGGTCGCCTTCCGGGCCGGCGGCGATCTCTGGACAGCGGCGACGAACGGCGGCCAGACGACGCGGCTGACCACCGGCGGCCAGCAGCCGCGCATGATCCAGTGGTCGCGCAAGAAGACGCCGTTCGGCGCCTATGCGGACCTGATTTACTTCCTCGACGGCCAGGGCACGCTGCGGGCCACGCGCTCGACCCCGCAGAACGGCGCCGACGGCAAGCCCGATCTGACGCCCGCGCTGCTGCCGTTCAAGGTCAAGCTGACTGTCCGCGCCGACGAAGAATTCACGGAGATGTTCGATCAAACGTGGCGGTATTTGTCGGAGAACTTTTACGACGTGCATTTCCACGGCCACGACTGGGACGCGGTGCGGGCGAAATATCGACCGCTGGTGAAGTACATCGCCATGAAGGAAGACTTATACTCGCTGTTATATCTGATGATGGGCGAGCTGAATGCGTCGCACCTCGGCGTGACCGGCTACGGCACGACGCCGGAGGAGCAGACGGCGGAACTGGGTTTGGTGTGGGACGAGGCGTATCGCGGCAAGGGGCTGCGGGTGCTGGACGTGCTGAAGCGCGGCCCGGCCGACAAGCGCGGCCTGAGCATCAAGGCCGGCGAGTTCGTGCTGGCGATCGACGGCGTGGAAGTGACCGAGGCCGTGGACCTGAGCAAACTGCTGAACGGCAAGGTGGGCGAGACGGTCGAGCTGCAGGTGGCGGCCGACCCGAACGCCGACCCCAAGACCCGCCGCCGCGTCGAGGTGCAGGCGATCAGCCGCTACGACTCGCGGAACGACAGCGGCATCGTCGAGGGCGCGCGCTCCTTGATGTACGATCGCTGGGTGGACAATAACGCCAAGCGCGTGGCGGAGCTGTCGGGCGGCAAGCTCGGTTACATCCACATTCCCGACATGGAGGAGGGTGGAATGGAGCGCTTTTTGCGGTCGCTCTACTCGGACAATTTCGACAAGGAAGCGATCGTCCTGGACGTGCGCTACAACGGCGGCGGCAACACGCACGACCAGATTCTGAATTATCTCATGGGCCACGGCCACACGACGTTCCGTGAGCGCGACGGCCTTGAGGGCACGGTGGTGGAGGCGAGCGATCGCAAATGGAACAAGCCGCTGGTGCTGCTCATCAACAACCGATCGTATAGCGACGCGGAGGTGTTTCCCAGCGCGTTCCGGACGCTGGGCCTGGGCAAGCTGGTGGGCCAGCCGACGGCCGGCTACGTGATCGGTACGGGCGAGGTGCGGCTGATCGACGGCTCGCGGCTCCGCATCCCGCACATCGGCGTCTACACACCGACCGGGGTGGACATGGACAAGGAAGGCGTCCGGCCGGATGTGCTGGTGGAACCGCATCCGGACCAGCTGGCGAAGGGGAAAGACGTGCAGCTGGAAAAAGCTGTGGAAGTACTGCAGGCGGAGGTGGCGGAGTGGAAGAAGGCGCATCCATCCACGGTGGCGGCGGGGCCGGACGCGCCGAAGCCGCCGCCGACGCCGCCCGGCCCGGCGGCGCCGCCGATGGTTATGCCGATGGCGAAGTGATTGACGAGC
>DATKHW010000110.1:0-2186 GCA_035546275.1 Gemmataceae bacterium | reverse complement strand
CGACGCGTGCCCCTTCTTGCAGGAAACTTCGGGCGACTGCAAGGCCGATGCCGCTGCCGCCGCCGGTGATCAACGCCGTTTTGCCGCTCAGCTTGCTCATGACTCGTGTGCTCCAGGGTGGTTCGTCGCTTAAGGGTGGGTCCACGTGTCTCAGGGATGCTAGGGCCGGGGGTGGCCGGGGTCAACCCAATGGAGGGGAAGGCCGCGAAGAGTATCGAACAGGGAACAAGGAATGTCGAAATGGCTTTCGACATTCGACATTCCTTGTTCCCTGTTCGATATTCGCATTTCATCCTTGAGTGTAGGAACCACTTTGCGATTCTGAGTTTTACGCAGCCTCTCCAGCTTTCTTCTTTTGATAACGTCGAACCGAGCTGCCGCGGCGGCTCTTGATGTAGGCGACCAGGCGGTTGTCATTGCTCAACAGGGCGGCCCGAATCTGGAGGATACCCTCGGCCCCCTCGGGGCGATTCCAAAACTTTTCCGTCCCTTTCACCCGGTAGTTGATCTCCTTGATCAGCGATTCCACCGGGCTCGAATTGACCGGCAGTCCCTGCTTGCGGTACTCCGGATAGTTCATGCGCGCTTGATTGTTGCTCAAGTACGTGATCGTTCGTTGCAGGACCGCTCGGGGGTCCGTGGACGGCGGCTTGCTGGTTCCCGGATACGGACCCAAGGCCTCCAGGCGCGTTTGCAGGTCGTGGAGTACCTCTCCAACGCGGCCCTGCCAGCAGGCCGTCATCCAGCCAACGTGCAACTGCCACCGCGCGGCAACGCTCGACGAGCAGGCGGTCGCGGTGACGTACAGGTAGCTGAGCGCGTGCACGAAATCGGTGATCGGCGTCAGCATCGGGAACCATTTCTCCTGCTGCGCCCAGATCCACGCGCTCCCGTCGCCCAGCACGGCGCCGCGCGCGGCCGTGGTAAAGCCACGCCGATACGCTTCGGCGGCCACCATCTTGCCGAAGCCGTGGCAGTCCTGCATCGTCGCCACGCAGGTCCGGGCGTTCTTGGTTCGCCGTGGCGGCCAGGGCCGTTCCGGCTCTGCGGCAGCGGCATGGTCGGTAGAGCCGCACGCGGCGGTCGGCGGGATCACTTGTTGACCGAGGCTTAACTCGTCCAAGCGCGGTAATTCGTCTTCCAGACGCGGACCGTGATGCGACTGAATCTCGCGCACCAGTTTGTCCACCTCGGGGGCGTCCAGGAAACAGCGCGGTGGCTCGGGATGGGGATCAGCCGCGAAGGTCGCACACGTCAGCGATAGCAGACAGGCGACCTTGTCCTCTTTCCAGTGCCGCTCATGCACTCCCGGGCCACGACCCGGAGCCCGCGTCAGAATGCGGCCGCCGTCCATGCCGATCACGGCGACTTCGGGGGCCTCGGCGGGCGGCTGACGGCGATGGTGGAGGTAATCGTCGGTGGCTCGATCGCGCTGCGCGGCCATGACCGCGCCGATTTCGGCGCAGAGGTCGTTGACGTGGCGCCCACTAATGGCGATGCCGCCGATGCTCTGCAGCACCCGCGCGGCCACTTCATGCGATTTGACTTCGCCGTTGGCTTCCAGGATTTTGAGCAGGACCCGCGGCGTGTAGGCGTGCGTGTCCAGTTGCAGCAACGGCCGCTGAGGGAAAAAAATCCCGACGGCAGGTCGGGCAGTAGCCTACCGGCTCGGCGTGTTCAAAGGGACCATCGAGTCCCTGGATGGTCCGCACTTCCTGGTGGGTCGAACAGACCTTGCCGCAGGTGGGACAGGCGTGTTCGGTACCCAGCGTCTGGGCTTGTTGGCCGGTGGCGGCTTCCAGGGTCCCAGCGGCCAAGCCGGCGACCGCGGCCGAGGACACCTCCTCCATCTGGTCCAGATCGACGTCCAGACCAGGCCCGGTTTCGCCAAAGGCATGGCGGACAACTACTTTTCCCCACTGCCGGGCCAGTTCCTTGACATGCTCGAGATCGGCGGGTGTGAGCTTCCGTGCCCCCATGATGCATCCTTCCTTGAAGTTAAGGCAATTAGCGCAGGCGAACTTACTCATCGACAGTCTAGGCAATCGCCTCTGCCTTGCAAAGTGGTTCCTGCACTCCCGTCATGCCCCTCCTGGCAAAGCACTTGTGTGCGGGTCCTTCAGCGGTTAGTATGCAAAGCGGCAATAATGCCGCGGCGGTGATTATCCTCCGCTGGCAACTACTTT
>DATKHW010000109.1:0-5826 GCA_035546275.1 Gemmataceae bacterium | reverse complement strand
TCTGTGTTCTCTGTGACTCTGTGGTGAATCTTCTTCACACCTCGACCACAATCGTCAGCGAGCCGGCCTGGGGGTCCTCCGTGATCTCCTTGATCCGGCCGAGCTGCGCCGCCTTGCGCTTCAGCGCCTCCGCCGTCACGCGGTTGACCGCTTGGTCCAACTCCTGGCGCACGGCGCCGAGCTGCGCCTCCAGCCGGTCCGTCACCTGTGTTTGCAGTCCGCTTTCCTTCTCGGCCGCCTGTTTCTGCAGGTCGCGCTGCAACCCCTTGCGCAGCGATTCGCGCACGCCCTGCGCGTGCTGCCCCGCCTCGTCGAAGGCCCGGCCGTCGCGCGTTTCCTCCAGCTTCACTTTCTCCTCCGCCTCCGCCCGCACCGTCACCGTCCCCTTCGCCGGATCGACCGTCACGGTCACGTCCTTGTCGCGGCGGACCAGCACGCCGTCGGCCTCGCGCAGGAAGCCGCGGCGCTCCAGCTCGTCGGACAGCAGGCCGGCCATCTGCTCCGGCGGAAGCACCTCCAGCATTTCCAGGTTCGTGGAGACGTGATCCTCGGCGCGGATCATCTTGCTAACGCACTCGCGGACGCTGATGCGATAAGATCGGCTCATAGTCGTCCTCGCTTGGTTTCTGTTACTTCACGCCGGACGCATCGGATCGAGCTGCCTGATGATCGCCGCGGCGCGGTCGGCCAGGGCCTCGCCGTGATAATGCTCCCAATCGGATTTCCACAATTGAGACGCCTGATAGCCCTCATCGAAATAGCCCACGGACCTCGCCCGTCGCTCCCACGCTTGCAGCCGCGGCATCTGTCGCAGCAGGGCCAGCGCACTTTGATAGGTCGCGGTTCGATCGGCCAGCCGCGGGCCGGCGCCGGTCAGGCCGCCGACCCACATTTCGGCGTTCGCATGATCGCCGAGCAGGCGGCTCGCCGCCCGCAGCAGAAAGCGGGCCAGGGCGAGCCGTTCGGCTTTTTCCACGGCGTCGAGAAAGGCCGTCAGCACGCGCTCCTGCGAGCGGCCGAGGGCGCGCATGGCCTGCCATTCCGTGATGCGGCTCTTGCCGCCCTCAACGTCGATCCAGCGCGCGACCAACTCGGGCTGTAGCGCTTCCAGGATGCAGACGCCGACGCCGTCCGTCCACGGGGCGAAATTCGGATCGGCGTCGCCCTCCGCGTAGTCTTCGGGATAGGCCAGCCGACAGAGGCCGTCCTGGGTGAACGGCCGCTGCTGGACATTCGCCGCCTCTCGCAATCCCTGATGGGCGAAATAAAGCAGGAGCCGGTCGCCGGCCGTCAACGAATCCTCCAGCGGACGCCAGACCGGTTCGTCGCCCGGGCGCGTGGCCGTGACCCAGACCAGGAATTCCAGCGTTTGCCGCGAAAACGTCAGCCCCAGCTCGACCGGCGGCGTTCGATTCCATAGACGGCCCTCGACGACGCGCTGGCCGCGCAGATGTCGTTCGACGCGCCAAGCCCCGCGCCGCGCCAGCTGGAACACGCAGCCTTTGGCCAAAGCGTCCTTCACCAGCCGCACGGCCGACCGGCTCAGGCAGGGCGGCGGCGCCAGGCGGGCTTCCACCAACGGCAAAGCGGTCTCGGCTGGCTCCTGCCCCAGGAAGTAGTAGAGCAACCGCAACAGGTTCGCCTCAAAGCGCGTGACTGTCTGCATGGGATGGATCGTTCGCCAGCATGGATGCCGGAGCGCTCCCGTAATTCTATCGCCCTTGCCGCGCCGAAGGCTGCGGGTACATTCGTACTCATGTCCAAACCAACACGCAAGGCGGCCAAGGCGCCGGCCGACATCGCAGTCGTCGGCGAAGTCGACGACTGGGAATCGGAGGTCGTCAAGGCCCTCCTGGAAGTGCCGCCCGGCGGCGACTGCGTCTTTTACATCGACTCGGCCGGCGGCAGCGTCTTCGGAGCGCTGGCCGTGCTGACGCTGCTGCGGCAGCGCCGGCTCGGCGCCTCGGCCGTCGTTCTCGGCGAATGCTCGTCAGCGGCGCTGCTGCTTTTTGCGGCGTGCCGCCGACGCTGGGTGACGCGCTACAGCACGCTGCTGTTCCACCGGATGCGCTGGCAGAGCGAGAAGCGCGTCAACGCCGTGGAGGCCCGCCACTGGGCCAGGCATTTCGAGGACATGGAAAAGGACATCGACGAGCTGCAAGTGCGCTTGTTTGGGGCGGCGGAGCAGCAGGTGCGCGAATGGACGGCGGAAGGGCGCTACGTCACGGGGCCGGAAATGGCGGCGGCTGGATTGGCGGAGATGCTGGAATTGGCTTGAGGGCGGCGGTCAGGCGGCAGGATTGCGATCCGACGCTTCCAAATCCTCCAGCAAGCTCCGCCGCACATCCTCGCTCAGCGGGGCGCTCTCGTGAGAGTAATGCGGCCGCGTAACGGCGAAATACGCCGCCCGGCGGAAGTCCGCCAGCAACCGCCGCGCCGTCGTATCTACCACGAACTGGACCCAGTGCGCCGCCCCGATGCATTGGTCCTCCGGCCGGCACGTCAGCAGGTTGGCGGGCAGTTGCGCCGGACCCAAACACAATCGCAAGTCGCCGCCATGCAGGTCGCGCCACGGCGCCAGTTCCTCCGTCAGCCGGGTTTCATCCACCGTCAGCAGCAGCGCTGCTTGCAGGCGATCGCGCCCAGGCAATAGCCGATTATAAATATCCAGTTCTCGTTGCACGCGGCCCGGCGCCGCCAGCCGGGCGATCCGCAGCACATCTTGCAGCTGAAACCAGAGCGTTTGGCGGTTCATGAAAAGCAGCGCCGCCGCCGGTCCGATGCGTACGCGGCGATAGCGGTCCAGATACCGGCCGTGAGCCTCCAGGAACTCGCGGCGTCGGCCGGCGAATTCCTCCAACGGCAGCAAGTCGTCCAGCGTCAGCGCGTTCATCGCTTTTCCGGCTCCTCCGGCGGCTGCAGCACGAAAACGTAGAGGAACCCGCCCAGCAGCGCCCCGACGATCGGGCCCACCCAGTAAACCGTGTGATCGCTCAGCACGGCGCTCGGCGTAGCGCCGGGGGCCGTCAGCTCGAACACGGCCGGACCAAGCCAGCGAGCGGGATTGGCTGCGCCGCCGGTCAGACGAAAGCCGAACAGCACCACCGCCGATTGGGCCAGGCCCACGACCAGGCCGCCCAGCGGCGGACTGCGGCGGTCCAGCATCGTGGCCCAGAAGGCGAAGGCGACAAGGCAGGTAAAGAAAATCTCCATGCCGACGCCGCTAAAGATCGCGCCCAGGCTGACCTGTCCCAGGCCGTTTGGGGCGAAGGCCCGCAGATGCGGCGCTCCCAGATGGGATGCGGCGGCGTCCTGAGAAAAGAGGAGGCGCAGAAAAAGCCCGGCCAGCAGGGCGCCGAGCAGCTGGGCGACGATGAATCCGGCCAGTTTGCGGCCGTCGATGCGGCGGAAGACCCAGAGCATGAGCGTCAGCGCCGGGTTCAGTCCGCCGCCGGACGCACGGTGGGTGGCGGTTAGCGCCACGGCCAGCGTCAACCCCTCGGCCAGGGCGATCGCCGTGGCGTCCAGCCGCGGTTCGGTCGTCAGGGCGGCGACGCACACCACGCCGCCGCCGACAAAGACGAGGGCGAATGTCCCAATCAGTTCCGCCAGGCAGGCGCGCAGGAGTTTGCTATCCATGAATCCCCCGGCTGAGAGCGATTGCGTATTCAAACCCGAACGCCGATGGGAGTCAATCGGTCCTTGGCGGCGGACGCCGCGCGGCCGCAAGAGGACTGGCGTCCGCAACGCCGCTCCCCGTACACTGCAACGGGATTCCTTGCGTGGATCGGCGGTTGCAGCACCGCGGGCAGGCCGGAGCAGGCCATGGACCTTCATTACGATTTCGGGGCCGACCCGGCCAACCCGGCGCAGCACCGGGTGGAACAGCTCGAGCGCCTGGCGGCCTGCTTCCAAAGCGTCATCGGACACGATTTGCCGAATCGCTTGATCGCGCTGCAAGGTTTGGCCCGTCTGCTGGAGGACCAGTACGCCAACCGTCTGGATGAGCCAGGCCGCGCTCTGCTGCGTCGCCTGGCCGATCTCAGTATGCGTTCCGACGGCCTAGTGCGTACATTGGCGGAAATCGGCCGCATGACGCGTGATCCTGGCCCGGTGGAAGCGGCGCCGCTTCCCGAGGTGGCGCGTGAGGCGGCGGCGGAGGTGAATCTGTTGTGTTCGGGCTGGTCCGTCGAGTATCATTTCACCGCGGACGCCTCCGTTCTTCGCGTTTCGCGCCGCAGCTTGCTTCTGGTCCTTATCCACCTGATCCGCAACGCCGTCGAGGCCGGCGGCGGCCGCGCGAGGCCTCTCGAGCTGGGGTCTCGCCGCACTGCGGAGGGCGTCGAATGGTGGGTCCAGGATGACGGTCGTGGCCTCTCGGAATCCCAGCAAGGCCGCCTCTTTGAGTGCTCCAGCGGCGGACTGGGCCTGTTTCTGGTTCGTCAGCTGGTAGCCGGATGGGGTGGCGCTGTTCGCGTTCACTCCCAACCCGGGTCCGGCACAACCTTCACGATCCTCGTCCGAACGGCGTAACCCGGCCGGCTCGAAACGAAGCGGACTCATGACCGACGCCATGCGCCTCTTTCTGATCGAAGACGATCCGGATATGGCTTTGCTTATCCGTACCTGGCTGGAGCGCGACCGTCACCAGGTCACGTGCTGCGGGAGCGCCGCCGATGCGCTCATCGTTCTGGAAAATACGCCGTTCGACCTGGTGCTGCTGGACCACAAGCTGCCTGACATGTCCGGACTGGACCTGCTGCATCGGCTGTCGCGCCTGGGCGTGCCCGTCCCGGTGCTGATGGTTACCATCGAAACCGACGCCCAGAAGGCCGCGGACGCCATCCGGGCCGGGGCGCTTGACTATGTCGTCAAAGACACGCGGATGACCTTCCTCGCCGAGCTGTCCAAGCGCGTTGTGGAAGCGGTCACGCGGCATCGCCTGGAACAAATGAACCGGTTGCTCATCCAGGCCCTCGAATCGGCCCGCGACGGCATCACGATCACCGACCTGCAAGGGACCATGCTCAACGTCAACTTGGCGCTCGAACGCATGACCGGTTACAGCCGGCAGGAGCTGCTCGGCCAAACGCCGCGGCTCTTCAAGAGCGGCGCCCATCCGCCGGAGTTCTACGCTGCCCTGTGGCGCACCGTACTGAGCCGCGACAGCTGGCAGGGAGAGCTGACCAACCGCCGCAAGGACGGCTCGCTCTTCCAGGTTTCGCTGACCGTGTCCCCCATCGTTGATTTGCAGGGTCGGATGACGCATTTCGTCGGCATCTACCGCGACGTGACGGAATACAAGAAGCTAGAGCGACAGCTCTGGCAGGCCCAGAAGATGCAAAGCGTCGGCACGCTGGCCGGCGGCGTGGCTCACGAGTTCAACAACCTCCTCGCCGGCATCAACGGCTATGCTTCGTTGGCGCTGCGCGAGTCCGACGCAGGGCCGACGGTGCGCGAGTTCCTCCGCAGCGTGGTGGACCTCAGCGAGCGCGCGGCGGCGCTGACGAGGCAATTGCTGGCCTACGCCCGCAAGCCGGCCCTGATCCGGCAGCCGACCGCGATGGTGGACCTTGTCCGCGGCACGGCGGATTTGGTCTCGCGCACCCTGCATGAGGACGTCGGCGTCGAGATCGAAGCCGAGTCGCCCGACGGACCGCTGGTTGTGGAAGCGGACGCTAACCAGCTGCAGCAAGCGCTCGTCAACTTGGCCCTCAACGCGCGCGACGCCGTGGCCCAGCGGCCCGAGGGTAAGCGCGCAATGGAGGACCAAACCGCTCCAGCGCTGTCCCTGATTCTCTTCCGGCTTGGGTCAGTCAAGACGAC
>DATKHW010000108.1:0-14416 GCA_035546275.1 Gemmataceae bacterium | reverse complement strand
GACCTTCGCGATCGGCACCCATCAACCCAGCAAAGAACCAGCTTTCATCATCGAGGCCCACGTTTATGAAGTGTCTCGAAAGACCGCAAACGACGTCCTCCCTCGACTTGACGCTCTCCACCGACAGGCCGGAAACTTTTTCCGCTGGTGTATCAGTGGTGAACTACATCGGGCGATGCGACCCGGTTCCGTATGACGCCGGATCCGAGAACTCCACAGAGTCGGACAACTGGTTCCGCTTCCCGGTCTGCGAGCAGTCACACGGCATGCGCGCCTACTTCGACATGTGCGTGCCGAGCGACAGCGAGGTGTTCTCCCTCTCCGAGACGGATGCGTACCGCCTCTTCTGCCACATCGTCGTGCAGTTACTTCCCGCCGGAGCGTTTTCCGAGGCTGCCGAGTCGCTTACGCAGATGTTCGAGTTTTACCGGGAGTCCCCCCTGGCCCTCCCCGCGCAGGCCGCCCCTACGTCGGTGCAGGCCAAGGTGAGCGGCAGCTACACCGCCCCAGTCTATCCCATCACGGAGGACTAGGCGTTTGGCTGTCCCAATCTACCAGCCCTCTCCCGGACCGGGCGCCTGCCTCTGCCAAGGTGAGATTCTGACCGGCTTCGTTCGCTACCGCCTCGATCCTGCGAGTTTAGGCGGTCAGGAACTAAGCCTAATTCGCGTCGTGTACGCGTACGTCGTCGTGCTGTCGCAGGCATGCGACCTGACGCAAGAATTCAACGGGAGGAAGGACAAGAAGGGGCAGCTGCCGGATATTCTGTTCTGCAACGTGCCGACCGCCAGGGAACTCAAGGATGCGACGCCGGGGATGAATTCGACAATCTGGGACCGCGTGAAAAGGAACAAAGACGAACGCTACCACTTCCTCGAGAAGGTTCCTGCTGAGTGCGATTTGCGCGGCGAGGGGATCCCAGAACTGACCGTGGACTTTAAGCGTTACTTCACGCTGCCTGTCGAGGAAGTCTATTACCAGCTGACCAGCGAGTGCAGAAGGTGCGTTCTCTGCCCTCAGTATCTGGAACACCTGAGTAGCAGGTTCTCCTACTTCATGGGCCGCGTGGCTCTGCCTCGTGACCATGCCAGCGAGTGAAGTGACGCTAGGGTCATGGCGTGTCCGGGCGCCACGGCGATCGAGATCCGCGAAATGGTCGGCTACGCATGAGCGAACCCCGCACGCTGGTGGAGCACTTTTTTCGCCACGAGTTCGGCCGGCTCGGCGCCGTGCTAACCCGGTCGCTCGGCGTGCGCCGCACTCCGACTTGCGAGCAGGGATAAATGGGTGTACAATGTGTACACAACCCAAGAGGTAGGCCCATGGCGAAGAATCACTCCACTTCCGCGAACAAAGAGAGCCGCTTAAGCATCCGCGTCGATCCGGAGCGGAAGGCGGTGATCGCCCGCGCTGCGAAACAGCACGGCCGCACGATCAGCGACTTTGTCCTGGAGAACGCCTACCAGATGGCGACCGAACTGCTGGCCGATGAGGGGACGATCGTGCTCAGCAAGAAGCAGGTGGCCCACATTTTTGAAGTGCTCGATCACCCGCCCGCCAAGAGCGTCGCGGCCGTTCGCAAGCTGCTTACCGAGCGGTCGATCCTGGATGGCTGAATCGGAATTCACTGGTGTTGCACCGCTCGACGGCGGGCACGACCGGACTCCTTTTGACTGCGGCGTGCCGGCGCTCAATCTGTACTTGCGCAACTACGCCCTGCAAAATCAGAAGAAGGGCATCGTGCGCAACTACGTCACGACGCGCGTGGGAAGCAAGGTCGTGGTCGCCTACTACTCGCTGGTCTACACCGCGATCGACCAGAAGCGGGTCCCCGCCAAAGTTGTAAAGGGCCTGGGCAAGTACGATATTCCGGTGATGCTGCTGGCGCGTCTGGCGGTGGATCAGCGTGAACAGGGCAACGGCCTCGGCAAGGCGCTCCTCAAGGATGTGATCCTGCGCACGATTCAGGCTGCCGAAATCGCCGGTCTGAAACTCCTGCTGGTACATGCCAAGGACGAAGCCGCGGCTGACTTTTACCGGAAGCACGGGTTTGAGCCGGTCGTGGATGACCCGTTGAAGCTATTCCTGCCTGTGCCGCTGTCCTCCGGATGAATCGATGCGGCGGGCGACACGATCGACGTCCGCCAATTGGCCGGCTACGCATGAGCGAACCGCGCGCGCTGGTGGAGCATTTTTTTCGCCACGAGTTCGGCCGGCTCGTCGCCGTGCTGACCCGGTCGCTCGGCGTGCGCCGGCTCGACCTCGTCGAAGACGTCGTTCAAGCCGCGCTCGTGCAGGCCCTGGAAACCTGGTCTCGGCGCGGCGTGCCGGAAGACCCGGCCAGCTGGCTCTACCGCACCGCCCGCAACCTGGCGATCGACGCGCTGCGGCGGGAGCGAACCCACGCCCAGGCATTACCGCGCCTGGCCCAAGATGCTGGGCGCAAGGCGGGTCGGGAGACCCGCGCCAAACGTCGATGGAAGCGCATTTCGCCGACGAGATCGGCGACGAACCGCTTCGCCTGCTCTTCGTCTGCTGCCACGAGGCAGTGCCGGCCGAATCGCGCGTCGCCCTCGCATTGCGGACGCTCTGTGGTTTCAGCACCGCGGAGATCGCCCGCGCGTTGCTCACCACCGACGCCAACGCCCAGAAGCGGATTGCGCGGGCGCGGGATCGGCTGCGCGAGCTGGACGTGGATTTTGACACGCCGGCTGCGGCCCAGCTTGGCGCTCGGCTGGACGCGGTCCTCGCGGTCGTCTATCTCCTTTTCAGCCAGGGCTGCCACGTCACCCATGGCGACCTGCCGATCCGCCGCGATCTGTGCGATGAGGCCCGCCGGCTGGCGCGGATGCTCGGCGCCCATCCCATCGGCGATGTCCCGGCGGTACATGCCTTGCTCGCGCTGATGTGCTTCCACGGGGCCCGCTTCGACGCGCGCGTCGCTCTCGACGGCGCCATCGTTCTGCTCGAGGAACAGGATCGCTGCGCCTGGAACTGGAGCGACGTGCGTGAAGGCATGGCGTGGCTTGGCAGGTCAGCCGCCGGCGGCGAACTGACGCGCTATCACGTGGAAGCCGGCATCGCCTGGGAGCACTGCCGCGCGCCGACCTTCGCCGACACCGATTGGCGACGGATTGCCGAATTGTACGAGACGCTCGAGCGCATCGCGCCGTCGCCGCTGCACTCTCTCAACCGCGCGGTGGCCGAAGCTTACCTGCACGGCCCGCAAGCCGGCCTCGATCGCTTGGCAGCCGTTCCGCCGGAACGCGTTCCCGCCCGTTATCCCGGTTGGCACGTGGTGATCGGCGAACAGCATTTCCGCCTCGGCCGACACGCCGCCGCCGAGCGCGCCTGGCGGGAAGCTCTGCGCTGGACCACCGCCCGCGCCGATCAAGAATTCTTGCGTCGCCGCCTCGCCGCTTGCCGTCCTGATGGAGGCGAGCCTGGCAGGGAGTTACGCCGGCCCAAGGAAAAAGATGTGTGATCGAACCGAACAGGCGATCGATGACCAATCGGAGCAAGCGAATGTCAGAGTCAGGCGAAGCGGCGGCGCGACTCAAGTCGCGGGTTTTGGCCGTGGTGGCCGCGGTCCCTGAAGGTCGGGTCGTCACCTACGGGACCATCGCCCGGCATCTGCATGTCACGGCCCGCCGCGTGGCCTTCGTCCTCGCGACGCTCACGGCCGAGGAATCCAAACAACTTCCCTGGTTCCGCGTCGTGGCCGCCAACGGGGTCGTCAGCTCCACCAAGCTGGGTTCCGTCGGCCGCAGGCAGATCCAGCGACTCCGCGCGGAGGGCGTCGCGGTCACGCCGCGGAACAAGGTCGAGGATTTCGATGTGATTGCCTGGTCGCCCGGTTGAACGGTTGGTCATCGACCTCGGGAGCCGCCCTTCCATCTGAAGCCTTCTGCGGCCCCCTCAGGCCGCCTTGCTGCTCGGTTGGCCCGGCTGCATTTCCAGCTGCTCCATGCGGCGGAACAATTCCTGATACTGCTGCAGCACCAGCGCCTGCGTCAGGTTGTGCTGCTTCATCAGCAGCGCGAATTCCTCGCGCAGCTGCGCCAGCTTCGCCTCCAGCCCGTCGACTTGCGGCTGGACGTACCAGCGGATGCATTTGCGCACCACCTTCTTGAAGAAGGCGACGACCGGCCCGAAATAACGCCGGAACGAGACGACGGGCGGTTCCATGGTCCTGCCCTTTCCCAAGGGAATGAAATATCGGTGATCTCAGTTTACGCGGCCTTGCTCGCCGACGGCGCCGCCGGCAGACGGGCCTCCAGCTCGGCGAGTCGGCGGAAAAGCTCCTGGTATTGATTCACGGCCAACGCCTGCGCTTCCACGTAGATTTTGGTGAGCTGCACATGCTCGCCGCGAATCTGCACTCGGTCCGCACGGAACTGCTCCAGCTCCTCGCGGAACTCCTCACGGAATTCCTCCAGCTCTTCCTGAATCTGAGCCACCGCCAGGTCCAGCGCGTTCGTCTGCGGCTGGATGTACCAGCGGACGCATTTGGCGATGAGCCTGCGGAAGAGGGTGATGATCGGCCCGATCCAGCGCCGTTCGTTGGTAATGGGCGGTTCCATGCTCCGGCCCCTTCAAAAAGAGATTGTGGGCGCGCCGGGACTCAGGCGGCCGCGCGAACGCCGCCCGTCAGGGCGGCCACGATTTGGGCGCCGACCGCCGCCGGGCTGAGCTGCCGCGCGATGTCGGCGCGAGCGGTCGCTCCTACCTGCTGGGCGAAAGCCGGGTCGTCGACCAGCCGGCGCATCTCGGCCGCGGCCTGGTCGAGGTCCGGGTCGGCCCACGTCAGGCCCTTGCGATAGGGGCCGTGGTCGCGGTCCAGCGCGATCGGCTTCCAGCGGATGGGCCGGCTGTTGGATTCCGTCATGAAATCCTCATTCGCCGAGTAATTCGTGGCGACGACCGGCTTGCCCATCGCCATCGCCTCGGCGATCGTCAGGCCGAACCCCTCGCTGCGATGCAAGGAAACATAGCCGTCGCACAACCCCATCAGCGCCGTCGTCTCCCGGCGCGAAAGGACCTGGTGAAGCAGGTGGATGTTCTTGCATCCCGCGCAGGCCTCGTACAGGCGGCGCACGTCCTCCCCGTCCTGGGAGTGCATGGTTTTGAGCACCAGGCCCACGTCGTCGCGGTCGCCGAACGCCTGCTGGAACGCCCGCACCAACCCGAGCGGGTTTTTCCGCTCCATGTAGCTGGCCAGGTCGAACGCGAAGAGGAACAGGAAGACGCCGTCCGGCAGGCCGAAACAGCCGCGGTCGATCCACGGCGGCGCGTCGGTCGGCGCCGTCACGGGGAAGGGGATGCAGCGCACCGGGATCGGCGAAGCGGCCGCGACGGCGTCGCGCGTGAAGCGGGACGGCGCCCAGACTTCGTCGAAGAGCGAAAAGACGCCGTGCCACATCGCCGGGAATTCCGACAATTCCCAGTTCCAGTATCCGATGGTCAGTTTTTTCTGGCTGTAGCGCGGCCGATCGCGGAAGAACGTCGGCGCCATGTCGGCGTTCACCATCACGATGTTGACCGCATACGGATTGGTCGTCGCGAACTGCGGGCAGCTCACGTCGCGGTTTTTCGAGCCGAGGTCGCAGACTTCGTTGAGGGCGTAGGGGATGTGGGCCGCATCCAGCGCCCGCACGATGCTGCGAGCGGCCTGGCCGACGCCCTTTTCCGATTGCAGATAGCCGGAAAGGTTGACGCCGAACGGTCCGGTCGTCGGCTTGCAATCGCCGCGAAGATTGTAGGAAATCGCCGGTGGTTCCGGCGCCGGCCGCGCCGCCGCTTCATTGGCGAGCGCCGCCTCAAGCAGCGCCTGCGGCAAACGCAAGTTATCCACCACAAAATGGCCGGAGTGACGGGCCCACGCCGTGAACGCTCGCCGGTCCTTGCCGTCCACGTCGGGGAACTCGCGGATCAGGTCAGGATAACGGCGCTGCAGCTCCCGCAGGAACGGGGCGATGCGGCCGGGGCTGGGCGTCGTGAGCCAGCGGTAAAAGCTCGACCCGCCGTCGGTCCGGAACGGATCGCCGAAGATCGACGCCGCCTCGCCCATTTCCAGATACAGACGCCGGCAAAGGGAGGGAATGGGCACGCCGTTGTCGAAAAAGCCGAACGCATAGGGCCAGCGCGCGGTCTGGGCCCGGCCATGCCGCGCCAAGCGCTGCACATATTCAGCGAACAGCAGCGTGGCGGCGCCCACGTCTTCCATGCGCAGCCGATCCTGGTACTTCGACAGCGTCAGCGGCCGGTCGGGATCGAAGCCGCTGAAATGGAAGAAATACGCCGGCCGGCCGTCCACCCAGATGCGGCCGTCCGACAGCGTGACTTCCCGGCTGAAAAGGTTCCAGTAAGCGATGTTGTAACCCGGCTCGCGCAGGATGTGGACGCCGTCGAAGTAGCTCGGCGCCAATTCCATCCATTTCTGATCGACGAAC
Organism: Gemmataceae bacterium; assembly: GCA_035546275.1. Classification (GTDB taxonomy): domain Bacteria; phylum Planctomycetota; class Planctomycetia; order Gemmatales; family Gemmataceae; genus UBA4732. The sequence continues at coordinate 7,964 of DATKHW010000108.1, read as the reverse complement.
CATCCTTCTTCGATGCGGTGCCGGCAGCCGGTGTAGAGCCGCTCCTGCCACCAGCGAAGCAGACGATCGGCTTCGCGCCCCGCCGAAAGGGCGACGAAGCCGAGGTTGTAAGTTCCCGACATGAGGACGTCTCGCTCGTGCTGACGCTTGCCGTCGAGCGGGATCGGATCGAGCACATGCGGCGTGAGCAAGACGTTGTATTCGTCCAGCAGCCGGGACATTTCGTCGAGCTTGCGGAGGACGATGATGTCCGGGTCGAGATAGACGACCTTGGCCGCCCCGGCGTGCTTGAACAGGTGCGCGAGGAAGAACGGCTTGGCGGCCGTGTTCAGCTCCAGGATGTCGTACTGAAAGCAGAAGCGCGGCATGTCCGGGATGGGCAGCTCTTCAATCGGCAGGACCGTGAACGGCTCCGCGGCCGGATCGAAACAGCCGTCGATGCGATCGACGAGCAGCACGGTGACGGGGCAGCCTGGGTTGGTGTCGCGGATGGACTCGCCGAGAGCGCGGGCTTGAGGCAAATAGTTCTTGGAGACGATGGTGCAGAAATGGAGGGACGGCTTGCCCGCCGGCGCGGTCGTGTGCTGGTTCATCGCTCCCTCGCAACATGCGGATTCATCCACGGCGGACGCTTATATCAAGGGAGCGGCGCGGGGGTCAAGGCGGATGTCGAACGGAGGGCCCGTGCTCAAGGCCCGTGCTCAAAAGGCCCGTGCTCAAGCACGGGCCTATGTGCAGAAGCCCCGTGAACGGGGCTGCCGGACGTTGCAGCCCGGTTCACCGGGCTTCGGCACATAGACCCGCCGTTGACGGCGGGGCGGACTTTTCGCGACGCCCGGTTGACTCCCCCCCTCCACCGGGCTACGATCCCCATTAGCCCGCCTCGCGCCCTCCTACCCCCGCGGCCGCCCTCTTCCTCGGAGGCCCACCCCATGCTCCACATCGACCTCGGACGCGCCCCCCGCCGCTGCGACGGCATGAGCCGCCGGAGCTTCCTGCAAGTCGGCGCCGCCGGCCTGGCCGCGCTCGGCCTGCCCCAGCTCCTCCGCGCCCAGGGCCAAGCCGCCGCAAGCACGACAAAAGATACCTCCGTTATCCTCATCTGGCTGGACGGCGGACCCAGCCACATGGACCTGTACGATATGAAGCCGGACGCCCCGGCCGAATATCGCGGTCTCTGGAAGCCGATCCACACCGTCGTGCCCGGCTTCGACATCACGGAGATGTTCCCCAAGCAGGCGAAGGTCACGGACAAGTTTTCGATCGTCCGGTCGCTGCACCACGACACCGGCGACCACTTCGCGGCCGGCCATCGGATGCTGACCGCCAAGGACATGGGCGTCAGCGGCGCGAACAACACCGGCAAGTTCCCCGGCATCGGCGCCGTGGTCCACCGCGAGATCGGCGCCCGCCGTCAGGGGATGCCCGGCTACGTGGCCGTGCCGCACGCCAGCAGCATCGGCCTGACGCCCGGCTACTTCGGCGGCAACTTCCTCGGCGCCACGCACGACCCCTTCCAGACCGGCGGCGATCCGAATTCTCCGAATTTCGCCGTACAGAACCTGAATCTCGTCCCCGGCCTGAGTATGGAACGGCTCGAAGACCGCCGCGGCCTGTCGGAGCGCTTCGACGCCATGCAGCGGACCGTGGAGACGGCCGACGTGCAGGCGTCGATGGACCGCTTCGGCCAGGAGGCCTACGAGTTCGTCAGCGGCCCGCTGGCGCGGAAGGCGTTCGACATCAACGGGGAAGATCCGCACCTGCGCGACCGTTACGGCCGGCATAACTGGGGCCAGAGCTGTCTGCTGGCCCGCCGGCTGGTCGAGGCCGGCGCCACATTTACAGCCGTCCACTTCGGCGGTTGGGACCACCATTGGGATCTGAAAAAGGGGTATGAAAACAACTTGCCGGTGGTGGACGCGGCCGTGGCGAGCTTGTTCGAGGACCTGGACGACCGCGGCCTGTTGGAGAAGACGCTGGTGGTGCTGTGCGGCGAATTCAGCCGGACGCCGAAGATGAACGACGGCGGCAACGGCGGCCCTCCCGGCAGCCAGGGCACGCCCGGCCGCGACCACTGGGGCGACGCCATGTTCTGCCTGATGGGCGGCGGCGGCGTGAAGGGCGGCCGGGTGATCGGCTCGACCGACCGCCTCGGCACGCGCCCGGCGACGCGCCCGGTGACGCCGTCCAACATCCACGCCACGATTTACCGCGTCCTCGGCGTCGATCCGACGGTGCAGGTGATCGATCCAAGCGGCCGGCCGACGTCGGTGCTGGACGATCCGACGGCGATTGAGGAATTGCTGGCGTAGGGCGCTGCCGAGATAGGCTTGAAGTGCTTTTTTCCCTATATGCGGCGCATGTGGTATTGTGGGGGGTATGAAGCCGTCCGTGTACCTTGACGTCGATCCCCGCACTCTCCGCCTCCCCTGGAGCCGCCGCGGCGGCGCCGACCCAGGGAAGCTGGCCCGTCAAATCAGCCGCCACGGCAAGTCCACGCAGGGCATGCCGCCGCTGTTCGTCTACCGGGCCACGGATGGGGAGCTGGTGATCAGCGACGGGGTCACGCGGGCGACGCGGGCAGCCAAGCTGCTGCCCGGCACGCCAATCCGGGTCGAGGTAATCGGCGATCTCGCCGCGCCCGGCGCCGGGATGCCGACTGTCGGAGATCGCTTGCCATGATCACCCCGGTTCGTCAGGAGCTGCTGGCCGTCCTCGCCGATCTGAGCGGGGCCTGCCCCGAGATGCGGTTCGGCCAGCTTATTGCCAACTTATCCACCCTCGCAAGGGGTCTTTCGGCTGAAGGTCTGTGGGAGGCCGAGGACGAGGAGTTGTTGGCCGCCGCGCGGAAGCAGTTGGCGTACTTCGTGGAGCATCGCACGGTCGGGGCCGAATAACCAGTTAGGCGGCGGAGAGTCGCCGGCGGCCGCTGACGCCGTCCAACATCCACGCCACGATTTACCGCGTCCTCGGCGTCGATCCGACGGTGCAGGTGACCGACCCGAGCGGCCGGCCGACGCCGGTGCTGGACGATCCGACGGCAATTGAGGAATTGCTTTCCTGAGCGGCGACGAATGATCTCACCGCAGAGAGCGCGGAGAGCGGGGAGAGAAGACACAAGAGGGCCAATCGTCCTCCACACTGTCTTTTCTCCGCGCTCTCCGCGTTCTCTGCCGTGAGATCCACCGCTTTTTGCTTTCTTTTTCGTCGGCAAGGTGTACCTTCAGGGGGAGAAAACCGAGCGACAACCGGGGCTGTCGGTGTCGTCAACGCGAGGTCAAACAGGCCATGCCGTGCCTGCACCAAACGGCGGTCCACCTTGCCCGGTCGGGGGCAAGCCATCGGTCGATGGTCCGGGTTCGAGTCCCGGCAGGGTGGCTGTGGGATGGCGATGCTGATTCACTGGGACCGATCCGCCCGGAATAGCGCGCCGCTGCGGTGCCTTACGAGCAGCCGCGAAATCGCCCAACCGGGCCGGTCGGGACAATCACCAGTTAGGCAAGCCGGTCATCATCCCAGGCCGTGTGGTCCGTGCCCGATTCGGAGTTGGAAGGGAGTCGTCCGGAATGGCCCAAATTATCCGCAAGACGGAAGCCGCATTCTCAGGACCGTGGCTGCTCGACGAGGCGGCCTTGGCCGCGCTTGACTCGATCCTCGACGAACAATGGTCGCGGCTGGAAGCCCACAAGAAGGTCCAAATCAGGAACGCGCTGCGACGAGAGCGAAACAGGCGCGGCAAGCCAGAATCGGAGACAGAACACCCCGGCGACGAGAGCAAAGTAGAAGAGAAGGATATGCGGCAGCGTGTCGAGAGCGAGTATCCCGACGACGGCCGCGCCATCACACTCACGTTTTCGACTGGCAACAAGCTTCAAGTAACCAGCTTCCGCGAGGCCGCGAACGATGTGAATTGCCAGCATCACGAAGTGACGAAGATCGAAGTGAGGTTACGCTGTGGAGGTGTCAGGGGCGACCTCGAAGTGCCGACGCTGGACCAAAAGCAGACGCGCAGTCTGTCGCTCGTCACACTGCCCGAGGCTTCTGAGCCGGCCGACGAGTTATTCGTCGTGCTCCACCGATGGGCCGAACAAAATAAGCCGGACTGGTTCCGCCAGCTCTGCGGAATACACCCCCTTGGGATATGGATGCTTTGGATCACACTAGTCTGTCTTTGTGTCATGTTCGCATTGCTTACCGGCTTGTTCAGGATTCAAAGGGACCCCTGGAGTGACGAGGTTAGGGAGTTGCTGGAAAAGGGTGTGAAGCCGGAGGACCACGGCCGGGCCTTAGAACTCATCCTCCGGCGGCAGCTGGCTGCCTTCCCGGGCGCGAACGACAAGATCGCCGTCCCAACCTGGTTCTGGGCTGTGGCCTTGACTACGGCCATCGTGGCAATGTTCCTATCCGTCCCGGCTCGCACGGCATTCGAGATCGGCAAGGGAGCGGCGAGCGTCCGGTGGCAAAAGCGATATGATGGCTTCCTGCGGAAGATCATCCCCAGTTTCCTGATCTTGGGTGTCTTAGCTTCTGCCCTCGGATCGTTCGCCTACGATTTCGTTCGGTCGAAGTGAGAAACCACAATTGGGTCAAAGATGATTGTGCCTAACGAACGGATGCAGTTGGCCGGGCCGGCACAACCGCGTGTCGTGGCATGAAGTCCAACCAGCCGGCCCGGCAACTGATCCTGATCGTTCGTGCCCGCCCACCATCCTCCGCGTTTCCGCCGCCTGTCCAGGAACTCCCTCCCTCGAAGCTCCTCTGCGTGGTACAACGCTCTCCATGCCCCGCAGCCGCTGCCGCATCGGCGAGACCGAATATCCCTGCTTCCTGACCGGCACGGTCGTGGGCTGGCGCGGCGAGAGGCTCCAAACGCTGAAGGGCACGACTCGCATCATCACGTACACCATGACCGACCGCGTTGAGCCAGTGTACAATCTGGAAGTGGGGGCAGCCACTGGCGCCGAGTGGGCGAAAGCGGGGTGCTCGTGCAAAACCTGTCCGCGGGTCCAATTCCAGCGCCTTCGGGAGCGACGCATTGCCGCCCAGACGTCAAGAGAGCGACACCCACCGATTTCGAACTGGTGAATCCGTCGAAGCAAAGCAACTTGATCCTTGGCGAACTCGTGAGCGGCGGGCAGCTGTCGTTCATTATTGAGAATCTTCCCAAAACCACTCCGCCAACTGGATGTCCGGGGCGGTGGATGTTCCAACAGATGATGGTGCATTTTGGAGCGCGCGTAAGCGCCATCCAAGGGAACTGGGTTGGGGCGTCCAGCGACAACCTGATCGCCATCAACAGGCTGACGGCTGGCGGCGCCATGACAATTGAGCAGGCGGCGAGGCGGACGTGGACCGGGATGCGTGCCAGCGATTACGGGTACACCCAGGTTCGAGTTGCAGGTACGCCGGCCGGCACGCCGGGGCGTTACGCCAGCGTGCATGTTCTGTTCACAAAGTAGAGGTGGTTTATGTCGAACGATCTGGAACGGCTTGACCAAGCCGTCATCGACGCTCTGCGGGGCATGGCTCGTCAGGGTCGATCCCCAGCCGAGATGGTCCGGGAGGTGAAGCGGCGCTTAGGGGGAGAGACGCACATCCTTACGCTCCTGAGCTACTTCAGGTATGCATTCCACCTGTCGCTGGCAGAGGCAAAGCCGATCGCCGCCCTGTCTCGGAACGAGCACAGGGAAGTCGAAGACGAGCCCCTGCTGGATGAACTGCTCTCGCCGGCGATTCTGAATCACCGTTCGGACTGGGAGGACCACAAACACTGACGACTGGGCCTCGGCATCAAGACCTCGGCGGGATGGGCGCCGAACGTTGTTCGATGATTCGCGCCGAACCCGACCCTCCACCTGACCGGGGCCGCATTACGGCTTTCTAGCCGTTCCCGAACTCCCGTTCGGTAACGCCGTCCGCGGAAGGAGAAAATAGTGTCGCTTCATTTATTCCGGGATCACGCCTCGCCCGCCAGCCGCTCTCCGGCAGCGATTCTCGCCCCCTGGCGCGTTCGTCACGCCGACCATACGGGCGCAGCCACGGCACGTCGCCCCACGGCGTCGGCGGCCCGTCGATGCCCGAGCGCGCCTTGTTTCTGGACCGACCCTGCGCAACAATAGACTCCGCCGGGGGCCCGTAAATGCCGTCGCCCGGCCGGCCTTGATGCTGGTTTCTCGGCGGAGGCGACGATGGTAGCGATTCGTCTTTCCAAGGCCGACTGGGCCAAGGCCTGGCGCGCCATGATCGAGGTCGCGCCGGTTCGGCTGATCGCGGACGATCCCGTCTACGAGGTCATGCCGGCCCACCTAGAGATGCTGACCGCTCGCGGGTTCGCCTACCAAGTCGTGCCGTCCCGGCCGCGGCGGCAGGAGAAGCGGCGTCATGGCACGGCCGATTAGATCCATCGACGTGTACCTGCCGCTGGATTACAACGACGGCCGACCCATCCCCGAGTCGAAGTACGTTGCGCTCCAGCAGGAGTTGCTGGGCCGCTTCGGCGGCGTGACTTCGGTCCAGCGGCAATTTCCCCTGCAAGGCATCTGGCAATCCGGAGCCGACGTTTATCATGACCGGGTGGTCATGTTCAGCGTCATGGACTTCCGCGAAGGGACGCAGCTGGAATGCCTGCGCTACCTGGAAAAGCTCAAGGGTCGCCTCAAGAAAAAGTTCGACCAACTGGAGATTCTCATCACCGTGGCGGATTTGCTGGCGATTTGAGTCCTCTTCCGCATCCCCTCGTCCGCCCACAGGGGCAAAAGAAGTCGGCGGTCGTTTCCAGATGACTGGAGGTCCAAATTCACTCCCGACCTTTTATCTCCTGTTCTCTCCAGTTTCACAAGCACCGGCAAACAGGCATCCGCGGACATGAACATGCTTGACGCTGCCGAAGCACTGGTCGCCCTCGAAAGGACGGTCGCCGCCGTGAAGGGCGATGAAGCGCAGGAATCGAAGTTTGCCAAGGCTCTGGCGACCTTGCAGGCCCTCTCTCGCAAGGAAGGCATCCCCCTGGCCATCGTGGGCGGTCTGGCGGCGATTCATCATGGCTACGAGCGCTTCACCAAGGACATCGACGTGGTGGTCCACAGCGGCGATCTGGACATCCTTGCGCGGGTCGCCCCCCGCTACGGGATCAAAGTCATCTGGAAGGACCCGGACGGGTGGCACAAATTGCAATGCGAAGGCGTCCCCATTGACGTCGTTCCCGAGGGTCGCAAGCCTCGAAAGGACGCGCCTACCGCCATCCCCGGCCCCAAGCAGTTGGGGGTCCGGCAAGGCGCCGACTATGCGCGGATCGCCGGATGGATGGAAACCAAGCTGGGTTCCTACCGCGTGCAAGACCGAGCCGACGTTGTTCAAGTCATCAAGGCCGCCGCTCCCGCCGTCCTGAGGAGAATCCGCACGCGCCTCGGCAAAGTACACGCGATTTATCTGGGGCGATTTGACGAACTGCTTGCGGCCGCCAAAGAAGAAAAGGAGCAGGAACGCGAACGCGGCGGGGCCAAATAGGTCCGCCGAGCCGCCCGGTCGCAATGGCGGTCGTTTGACGGGTTAATCGGTCCGTTGCTTGCGACCCTCCCTCCGCCGCCCTATAATCGGTGCGTCCCTGCCCCCGTGTCTCCCCGATGGACCGCCGCGGAGGTTTGCGCACGTGATCAAGACATTCCCGCTCGCCGTCGTCTGCTGTTTCCTCCTGGCCGCGGCGATCCGGGCCGATGCGCCGCCGGCCGAGCCGCCCATCGACCCGGCCGTCGCCAAGCTCGTCGAACAGCTCGGCGACAACGATTTCCGCGTCCGCGAAGAGGCCAGCCGGCGGCTCAAAGCGATCGGCCTGCCGGCGCTGCCCGCCCTCCGCAAGGCGCTCACCTGCCCCGACGCCGAGGTCCGACGCCGGGCCAATGAGCTGGTCCCCGCCCTCGAAACCGCCGCCCTCCTCGCCGCCAAGCGCGTCACGTTCAAAATCGTCG
>DATKHW010000107.1:0-6149 GCA_035546275.1 Gemmataceae bacterium | reverse complement strand
CGCCTGCGGCACGGGATGCTCCGGCCCGGGCAGCGGCGTACCGTCCTCGCGGACGACGTCCCAATTCGGGTCGAAGGACGTCTTGCCCAGCAGCTGGTCCGCCGTCAGACGGAGCATCGCCAGCGCCGCCGCGTTCGCCTGCAGGACCTCGGCGCCCGGCCCGTGGACGGTCACGCCCAGGTGAAAGTTCTCGATCAGCGAACGGCAACGCTCCTCGTTCTCGCACGCCCACTCGGAGGCCTGTCCCGGCGGGCCGGCCTCCACGACCAGCTCGCCTTCCGCCGGCGGCGGCAGCGGCCGGCGCTCCAGCCGGACCGCAGCGTTGAGACTGAGGGACGCCAGCGGCTTGCCCGCCAATTCCCCCTCGGTCGCGCCGCTCAGGATCGCAAAACGCCGGTTGCAAGCGACGACGCGGCCGGCCGCGTCCACCTCGGCCGCGGCGGCGGGGACCGCCTCCAGCAGGGCGCGGCGAACCCCTTCCAGCGCGCGGAGTCGGCGCTGCAAACGCTCATCCACGGGGGGGCCGGCCGCGCCGGCGTCCGGTTTGAGTTGGCTCATATCTAAGTCGGCTGGGCGTCCAGGGAGGGTAAAGAGAACCGCGAGCGTCCTCCCCAAGCAATTCGGGTCATTGTCGGCGGCGTCCTCCGCCGTGTCCAGCAAGAAAACCCAAAACTCTGGCATTTCTTTGCAGAATTTGGACTGCCCAGACGGCCCTCCGATCGAGTATGATCCCCGCGTGAACATGTATTTTTGTACACTGTTGGCCCTCGATCCGTCGGCGATCCTGGTCGCCCGCGGCTTGACGCCCGACCCGTGGCAGCGCGACTTCCTGTTCGCCCGCGATCGGCAGATTTTGCTGAATTGCAGCCGGCAGAGCGGCAAATCGACGGTGGTGAGCGCCCTGGCCCTCCACGCGGCCCTGTTCACGCCGGGCGGGCTGGTGCTGCTCCTATCGCCGTCGCAGCGGCAGAGCGCCGAGATTTTCCGCAAGGTCCACGAGTCTTACGTGGCGCTGGGCCGGCCGATCCCGGCCGTCTATGAGAGCCAATTGCGATTGGAATTGGCCAACGGCGCCCGCGTGCTGTGCCTGCCTGGCCGGGAGGAGACGATCCGCTCGTTCGGCGGCGTGACCTTGCTGGTGCTGGACGAGGCGGCGCGGATACCGGATCGGTTGTATCGCAGCGTCCGGCCGATGCTGGCGGTGTCGCGCGGCCGGCTGGTGGCGCTGTCCACGCCGTTCGGCCGGCGCGGCTGGTTCTGGGAGGAGTGGCAGGGCGGCGGCCCGTGGAAGCGCGTGCAGGTGACGTGGCGCGACTGCCCGCGGATCACGGCCGACTTCATCGCCGAGGAGACGCGGTCGATGGGCGCCGCGTGGGTGGCGCAGGAGTACGAATGCTCGTTCAACTCCCGCGAAGGCCTCGTTTATCCCGATTTCATGGACGCGGTGCTGCGGCACTGGCCGGCGCCGCCGCCGGACGGGCGCGGCGTGGGCGGCATCGACTTCGGCTGGCGCAACCCATTCGCGGCCTTGGCCGGCGTGCTGGATCGCGACGACGTGCTGTGGATCGACTGGGAGCGCTATCTGAGCCAGACGCCGCTGCACGAACACGCCGCGGCCTTACGGCGAGCCGGGGGCGTAAGCCCCCGGAGCGTCGTCTGGTACGCCGACCCCGCCGGCGCCACGGAGATCGCCGAATTGCGCGCGTCGGGGCTGACGGTGCGGCGGGCCGACAACGACATTCGTCTCGGCATCATGGCGACGGCGGCCCGGCTGCGGACCGGCCGGCTGAAGGTCCACGGCCCGGCGTGCCCCAACCTGCTGCATGAAGCCGGGATGTACCGCTACCCCTCGGCCAGCGAACGCGCGTCGATCAACGAAAATCCGGTGGACGAACACAATCACGCGTTGGGCGCTCTGCGATATCTGATTGCGGCGCTGGACGCGCGGTTCATCGCCCGGCTGCGGAGACGGCCCGAAGCGCCGGCGGCGGAATCGGACAAGCCGGTGGAACCGCGGAATGAGCCGGATTTGTGGACGGAGTTGTGAAGAGTATTTCACCGCAGAGAACGCGGAGAACGCGGAGAGAAGACAAAAATGGTTCCAAAGGAACCACGTCTCGAACCGTTCTCTTTCTTCTCTCCGCGCTCTCCGCGTTCTCTGCGGTGAGATTTTGATGAGGTTTCCCAATGCGCACCTACCTCGCCGCCCTGTTTTCCCGCGTGGCCGGCTGGCTCCGGTCCAAGGCCGTCCCGCCCGCTCTGACCGGCGCACAGTGGAGCGGCACGTCGTTCATCGACGCCTACCGCCGCAACCGCGCCCCGACGCCCAACGAGATCCTCGCCGAATTGAAGAACACCGCCTGGACCTGCGCCAGCATCAACGCCGCCGTCTGCGCCAGCTTTCCGCCGCGGCTGTACGTCACGACCATGCCGAACCAGGCGCGGCCGAAGTGCCTCACCAAATCGCCGGCGCCAGCCGTGCAGCGACGACTCCGCGCGGCGCCGCACCTCGCCGCCCGCATCAAATCCGCCGAGCGCATCGAGGAAGTGACGGACCATCCCATCCTCGACCTGCTGGCCCACGCGAACCCGGTCATGAATGCTTTTGATTTATGGGAGTTAACGACTCTCTATCAGGAAGTGCATGGCGGCGCCTACTGGTTCCTCGACGTCGGTCCGCTGGGCGCTCCGCAGCAGATCTGGATGCTGCCGAGTCAGAACGTGACGCCGCGGCGCGAGCCGAACTCGCCGAACCTGGTCGATTACTACCTCTACCGCACCGGCACGCGCGAGCAGCGCTTCCGGCCGGACCGCATCATCCACTTCCGCTATCCCGACCCGCGCGACCCGTACACCGGCGGCCTGTCGCCGCTGCGGGCCTGTTACGAACAGGCCGCGCTCACCAGCGAATATGCGGCGTTCAAACGGGCGAAATTCGACAACCACGCCATCCCCGACGCGATCGTGTCGCCGGACGAGGTGATCGGCGAGGAGGAGCGCGATCGCCTCGAAGCGCAATGGAACAGCCGATTCCGAAAAGGCGGAGGCGGCAAGGTGGTGGTGGCCGAGAGCGCCCTGCGGGTGCAGCTGCTGGCCCACTCGATGGGCGACCTCGCCGCCTTGGCCGACATGAAAGCGACCAAGGAGGATGTCTGCAACGCCTTTCACGTGCCGATCAGCTTTTTGAGCAGCGAAACGAACCTGGCCAACTTGCAGGCGGCGGAGCATCAGCACATGTCCAAGGCGGTGACGCCGCGCTTGCAGCGGCGCGACGAGAAGCTCAACGAACAACTGCTGCCGCTGTTCGACCCGACCGGCCGGCTGTTTTTGGCGAGCGAGGACCCGGTGCCGGTCAACCGCGACCTGGCGGCGAAGGAGCAGGACCTGAATCTCAAATACGGCGTGAACACGATCAACGAGATTCGCGGCGTGCAGGGACTGGAACCGGTGCCGTGGGGCGACGCACCGTGGCTGCCGCGGCTGTGGGCGCAGACGAACGATCCGAATCGAAACCAGAAGATGTCACGCAAAGACACAAACGCGCAAAGAGACAACGAAGAATAAGGCCGTCTTCCTTGCGGTCTTTGCGCCTTTGCGTGAGATTATTTTGCTCAACCGGAGGAACAACCATGACTTTGATCGAAGGCCCCCTCGGCTTCCCCATGCCGGACAAAAGCGCCCGCGCCGTGGACGCTCTGCTGCGGACACTGCCGAAAACCAAAGATTACGAGTACCGCAAAACCCTCGTGAGCCGCCCGCCGACCGAGCTGAACCCCGGCGAGCGCTCCGACGTATCGTGGATCTCCACCGAGAGCGTGGACCGCATGGGCGAGGTCGTCACAGCCGGCGGCATGGACGACGGCCAGTTTCGGCAGAACCCGCTCGTCACGCTCGGCCATGTGTACTGGATGCCGCCGGTGGGAAAATCGCTGTGGCGCAAGCGCGTCAAGGACGGCGACCTGGTGGGCATCAAGGCGAAGACGGTCTACCCGCCGCGGCCGGAGTCGTGGCCGGCCGGCGACGACTGGCCGCCCGACAAGGTGCTGGCGCTGGTCCAGGCCGGGCTGCTCCAGGGCAAGAGCATCGGCTTTCTGCCGACGAAGGTTCACGTCCCCGATGCCAAGGAGTCGGCCGAGCGCGGCTGGACCGACGGCGTGTCGCTGGTCATCGACGAATGGCTGCTGCTGGAGTACGCCTGCGTCTTCCTGCCGGCGAACCAGGACGCGCTGGTCGAGGCGGTGTCGAAGGGCGCCGTGGCGCTGGACGCAGCGCTGCTGCGCGCCCTCGGCCTGGACGCCGCCTTCCTCCCCCCTCCCCTTGAGGGAGAGGGCCGCCCCTCTCTCCCCTCTCCCCTCGGGGGAGAGGGGTCGGGGGTGTGGGGGACGGACCGCCCAACGCCGTTCACCCCGCTGGCGGAGGTGGAGCGGGCGGCGGCGCGGGCGGTGGAAGCCGTCGATTGGCCGGCCTTCACCGCCCGTCGGGTTGCGGATCGCATCGACCGGCTTCGCGGCCGAGTATGATCGCCTCAACCGTTATCGAGACAAATCCGCAGCTGCTCAATCGCCCCGTTGACCGCTTCGATGGCCGCCTTCTTGTGGCCGCCGAAGTCGGTGTCGGCGTTCGCCAGCTCCTCCCTGGCCTCGCGCAGGTCGGCCAGGGCGGCCCGAATCTTCGGATGCCGTTCCGCGGCCGACGCCTTCGACGGCGCCAGCACGGCGGCAGCCAGGGCGGCGAAACCCGCCGCTCCCACGGTCCCCAGCGCGGCGCGCCGGGTCATTTTCTCGTTCATCGATCGTTCTCCTTCGGTTAGGGGGTAATGGGCGATTCACAAACGATCATGATTTTCCTCGTTCCCGAACAGGAAAACATGTTCCGGTCCTCGTTGGGCACTGGCCGCCTTCGCGGAGTCCTTCTCAGCGGGACACATCGGGGCGGTCTATTCAACCCATTGCGAGGCCGTAACAGGAAAAGGCGGGAGGAGGGGGGAAAGGCGGGAAGGGAGACGGGATGTACTCAACGCGAGGGGCGTCCCCGCAGGCGAAGCGGAGGCCTTTCACACGAGGGTGCAATTCAGCAGGGAGAGCACCGTGACGATCGGGCAGGCGTAGGTATCCGTGCCGTTGCTTGCGAACAGCAGGCCGACAACCTTGCCCGTGGCCTCGTTGATGATCGCCGAGCCGGAATCGCCGCGGTCGCAGAAGGTCCCACCGTTCGGTTCGATGATCGTAAAGCAATTCTTGAACCAGCAATCGCCAGGGTCGTATGGGACGGGCCCTACGGTCGTGGAAACGTCGGTGATTTCGCCGTGTGTGAGGCCGGTGGTGCGTCCGACCTTGAACACTCGATCCCCGAGCGCCGGAGCTGCGGTCCCGGAAGGGGATCGCAGGGCGACCATGGCGCCGGTCGTCGGGTCCTTGACCTGGCGCGCGGCCAGGTAGGCGTGCATCCAGTTCACGCCTTGCGACAACTTCGCCAAGGCCGCGTCCACTTCGTTGAGGACGGCCGTACCCACGGCGACGCTCGCGCCGGCCGGGCTGATTTGCAAGTCGATGTAATCGGCAAGGGCGGCGACTTGATCGCCGCCAACGGCCGTCCCTCCCGGTTGGAGGATGACATCCGCGCCGCGCCGGCCGCGGTTTTCTCCGGCGATCACGTGGTTGTTCGACACGAGCGCGTCTTCGCGGGCGGACGTGCGGACGAAACAACCCAAAGTTCCGACGTTCATGTACTGGGGCAGGACGGCCTGGCGGGCGTCGTCGGTGAAGTTCTGGATTTGAAGGCCGCACACCAACGGCCTGTGCCGCAACTGCTCCGGCACAAGGCTGGACAGGCCGGCGCTGCCGGGACCGGCGGTGGGGAGCTTCACCACGCGTTGCACGTCGCCCGGAGCGTCGGAGTACACGACGGGGACGTTCGCAACCTGGATCGGCGGGGGCGGCAGCCCGGCCATTTTCAAAGGCAACGCGGAGTTGCGAACGGCCCGGAATCCGAACCCGGCGCCGTGCCGCGCGACGCCGACCGAGCGGACGCGAGGGTCCGCTCCGAAGAGCCGCTTGATCGCCTGTTCGAGGTTCTGCTGCGCTTGCGCCCAAGAAACCCCCATCGGGGACCTCCAGCGTTGGAGACGACGGGGACGTGCGCCGAAGCCG
>DATKHW010000106.1:0-3981 GCA_035546275.1 Gemmataceae bacterium | reverse complement strand
TGCGCTCATAGCTGCTGTTTTCCGGCTCGTCTTCCGCCGGCTCGTCGTCGGCCGCGCGGACGAAGCCGACGTCTCTGAAATAGCGGGTCATCTCGATGTATTGCTTGACGCGCTCGTTGCGGAAGGCGTGGATCTGGTAATGAATGACGACGTCATAGGCGTCCGGCGGCGGCGGGGCCTTGGGAGCGTCGGCGCGCCCCGGCAAAGCGGCGGCTGCGATCAGCAAGAGTCGGCTGAGCATGGGTGGTCGTTCCTGATGGGAGAGGGCGGCGGGGTCGGCCCGCTGGGCCCTCGTCCTGAATTCTGTCAGACGCGGACCGCGATTGCCAGGGCGCGTTCCGTAAGATTATGCCACGCCTTCCGGCGCCAGGGCCGGGTGGTAAGGGGCGAGCGGCCGGGAGCGAGACGCCAATCGCGCGGAAGGGTGGGAATGTATCGGGGATAAGGGGAAGGCGGTGGGCCATGACGTTCGCCGATCGGGTCGCGGTGGTGACGGGAGCGTCGAGCGGCATCGGCTGGGCGCTGGCCCAGCGGCTGGCGGCGGCGGGTTGCAAGGTTGGTCTTGTGGCCCGGCGGGGCGACTTGCTGGAGAAGTTGGCCGGCGAGATCGGTCAGGCCGGCGGCGTCGCGGCATTCGCCGCCGCCGACGTGGCGGAACGCGAGCCGACGCTGAACGCGATCCATGAACTCGCCGAAAAGCTGGGGCCGGTGGACCTGCTCATCGCCAACGCCGGCGTCGGCGCTCCGACGAACCTCGATCCGTTAAACATCGCCGACGTGGAGAAGATGTTCCGCGTGAACACCTTCGGCGTCATCTATTCGATCGAGGCGGTGCTGCCCGAGATGCTGCGCCGGCGGAGCGGCCATCTGGTCGCCGTGTCGAGCCTGGCGGCATACAAAGGGCTGCCGGGCGAGTCGGCGTACTGCGCCAGCAAGGCGGCGGTGAACACGTACATGGAGGGTCTGCGCATCCACCTTCGCGGCAAGGGTGTGGCCGTGACGACGGTGTGTCCCGGCTTTGTGAAGACGCCGATGACGGCGATCAACGAGTTCCACATGCCGTGGGCGATGGAAGCGGACGAGGCGGCGCGGCGGATCGTGCGGGCCTTGCGGCGCCGGCCGGCGGTTTACAACTTTCCCTGGCCGACGACGCTGCTGATGAAGCTGACGCAATGGCTGCCGGACTGGATGACGGCGCGGATCATGGGGCCGTATAACGAGAAGCCGCCGTTTCCGAAGGGGCCGCTATAAGCGGGTCACACCCGCCGGCGCCGTCAACCCGGAAACGATGTCCGGCCGGCCGACAAACGGCAGCAGTAGCTCCAAAGCCGTTGCGGACGCTGCGTCGCCTCGTCGGCCGATTGGATCAGCGAGTCCGTTTCGCGGCTGGGACGACGCCTACGGGTTTATGTTCGGCCACTGGCCGTTGCACGCATTCCGGGCAATGGGCCGTGCGATTCGCAGCGAACCTGCTTCGGCGTTTTCGGACCGAAGCGCGCGTCTCGCCCGGCCCGACAATCGCCGCCTACTTGTCCGACGGCAGCTTCGGCGGCTCGCGGTTGCAGATGCTCAGGCGGGCTTCCGGCACGAACAGTGTCAGCGTCGCAAAGGCCGTGGCGAAGGCCGGCCCCTCCTGGTTGTTCGACGCCATCCAGGCCCGCTCCGGCCAGGAGCCGTCCTTGTCCTGCCACGATAGGAGCGTCTTCTGCACGCCTGCGGTGAATTCGGCCGTCTTGTCGTGGTAATCCTTGTCTTCCTTGTATTCCTCTCCCAGCAGGCGCATGCCCATGCAGCCGTAGAAGCAGCCGTATTCCGGGAAGTTGCCGCCGCTGACGCCCGCCGGCCCGATCGCCAGCAGGTACTTGTAGCCGTTGAGCATCACCTGGAAGTCGAACTTCTCCATCAGGCCCAGCGTCGCCACCGCCCCCGCCGACCCCTCCTTCATGCTCTGCTGATCGCCCAGCTTGTAGACGAAGCCGCCGTCCTTGAGCTGCGACTTCTTCAGGTATTCAAAGCCGTTGTCGAGCGCCTTCTGGTCGATGTCGATGCCGTAGTTGTGGGCGGACGCCAGGGCCTGGACGGCGCAAACCGTGGTGGAGCCTTCGTGCTGGTCGCCGCCGCCGGGGGTGTACCACCAGCCGCCCGAGGTCGATTGGTTCTTGGCGATGGTTTTCACGGCCAGGCCCACGGCGGTCTTGACCTTGCTCATGTCCATGTCGGGCTTGTCTTTGCACAGCAGCGACCGGCCGTAGGCCTCGGCGAGGGCCAGCGTGCCGAAGCCCTGGCCGTGGATCCAGGTGTGCCCCTGCTGCGGGAACTCGCCGTCCTTCTGCTGGGCCATCAGGAATTGCAGGCCCTTGACGAGGGCCTTGCCGCGGTCGCCGTCGAACGGCTCGTCGGAGGCGGAGAGGTACGACAGGCAGGCGAAGCTGGTGACGGCGACTGTGAAGGTCTTGCCCCAGGAGCCGTCCGCGTTCTGGTTCTTGCCGAGCCAGTCCAGCCCCTTGGTGCGGGCGGCCGCCAGGGCTTTGGCCGCGTCGTCCGGCTTTGCCGGCTCGTCGGCCCGCGCGCGACCCACCGCGAACGCGGCGGCCGCGAGCACCACCAGCAGGAATCGGTTCATCGCCGTCGCCCTCCACGTCGGGATTTCCGGGTGCTCCGGAGAGGTTGGAACACACCATAGACGGATCAGGGGCGGGGAGAGTTTCCGTGAAATACTCGCAGCGGGGCGGCCAACGCCCCTGCCGGCCGTTACTTGACCGTGCCGTTGAACCCGGCCTTGCGCAGCTCTTCCAGCACCGCCCATTTGTCGAGGCCCTTGCCGTTGACCTGCAGCGTGTTCTTGTCGAGGAATTCCACCTTGTCGTCGGGGAAAAGGTTGCCGCAGGTCGCCTGGCAATTGGGGCAGCAGAGGTGGACGCCCGTGATCGTCACGCTATCGACCGTTTCTCCCTTTTTCGGAGTCGGCAGGTCGATCTTGACCTCCTTGCCGTCGTCCGCGGCGGCGCCCAGGAAGCCGGCGTTCGCCAGCGCGGTCAGGGCCGCCATCGTCGTCTTGTCGTCCCTGGTCGTGAAGGTGATGGACCCGCCCTTGGCCGCCGCGGCGTCGCTCACGCCGTCCACCTTGCTGAGGACGCCGGTGATGGTCCTGGCGCAAACGGGGCAGCAGACGTGCGCCCCCTTGATCTCCACCTTGCCGGCCTGGGCGGTTCCGGACCCCCAGGCGACGCAAGCAACAAGGGCGGCCGCCAGAACGCATGAACGCATCGTATTTCTCCTTGTGTGAAGAGAATAGCGCTCGACACGCGAGCGGAAGGCGTCGGCCGGATGGTGTGCAAGATCCAGAATACGCCTCGGCCAGCGGAATGCAAGGACGCACCGGCCGGCGCGACGGTCCGCCCGCCGGCAGGACGGCGGAGTCAGGCCGCCACGCGCCGGACTTGTCGGTCTGACTTTGAGCGCCGGACGAAGCCCCCCGGCGCCCCTGCCTGTCAGGCCGTCAGGCCGCCACTGCGCGCACCAAGGGTGTGGCGGCCTGACGCCGATGAGCAGGGACTGGCGCGAAAGGGCAGGGATGAAGGGCCGCCCTAAAGCGGCTGGCGCCGTGTGAGCCAGGGAGGCGCCGACGGGCGGGCCTGGATTGGCGGACGCTGCGACATGACGCACCTCGGTGTTCCGGGGACTCCTGGCGACGCCGAGTATACCATGCGGAATGGGCACCTGGGCAGGCGAAGCGGGAGGGGAAATGTCTGCGGATGAGCGCCCATGAGCGCAGTAGGCCGCGCGCTGAGATAGACAGGGGACTGCCCTTTTTTATCCTAAAAAGAGACGTGACACCGATGTGCGCCGTGCCAAGGCGTAGTCCTACAGTGGGTGCAATTCCCACCCGGCCAACTTCTCGCTCCAGCCGGTAGCAATCGGGGCGGTGGTGGAGGCAACGAAACTGCCGAAGCCCTCGATGGAAAGGGTCGTATTGCGACC